>NZ_WPCB01000035.1:0-36623 GCF_009741785.1 Haloarcula sp. CBA1122 | reverse complement strand
CGTCGCCGACCAGCGCCCGCAGGACGTTGGGGCGGTCGTCGAGGTCCCACCCGCCAGCGCCGTAGCCCGACGCGTCGATGTCGAGCGACGGCAGCGACTCAGTGCCGTCCGCGATGTGGGCGAGAATCGCCGCGCCGGTCGGCGTCACCAGTTCCCTGTCGATAGGGCCGCCTTGCAGCGACCAGTCGGCCCGCTCGGCGATTTCGACTACCGCGGGAGTCGGAACCGGGTAGGTGCCGTGGCTCATCTCCACGCTCCCGCCGCCCGTCGCCAGCGGCGTCGTTACGACCCGCTCGACGTCAAGGTCATCCAGCAGGAGACAGGCACCGACGATGTCGGCGATGGCGTCGTCGGCCCCGACCTCGTGGAAGTGCGTCCCGTCGAGGTCCGTCCCGTGGACCGACGCCTCGGCCTCGCCAAGTATCTCGAAGATGGCCAGCGCGTCCGCCTTGACGGACTTCGAGAGGTCCATCTCCTCAACGAGTTCGACCACCTCGGCGTACGTTCGGCTCGGGCCGTGGCCCTCGGCGTGGGTGTGGTCGTGCTCATCGTGGGTATGAGAATATCCGTCGTCGTCCCCAGTGTGGCCGTGTCCCTCGTCGTGGGAGTGCGAGTGATCGTCGTGAGCGTGGTCGTGAGGTCCATCAGCGTCGCTAGCAGCGTCGGTCAGCAGTACCTCGACGCGCGTGGCGGCGATGCCGCATCGGTCCACCTCGGAGACGGCGTACTCGATAGCGAGTGCGTCCTCGACCGGCGCCAGGGCGTCGCGGTCGGCCCCGGCAGCCAGTAGCGCCCCCAGAAGCATATCGCCGGCTGCGCCCATCCGGCCGTCGAAAGCGAGTGTTCGCATACACGGGGCGTCGCGCCCCGCGAGTAAAAGCCCTCATACTACGATTCCACCCAGCGTGTCGAGTCGCTGAACCGCTCAGGCCTGACGGACGATGTGGATGTCGTAGGTCTCGCCGTCGGTGACTTCGTCGATAGGGACGACGATGTCCTCGGTGTCGTCGCTGCCGAGGAACACGACGCTGGCGTCGACGTCGCGGGCAGTCTGTCTGATCGTCGTCGACAGTTCGCTGGTGGAGTGGGCGCTCACGTCGTCGTAGCGGAGTTCGGAGTCGTCGGTCGCCTCCTCGATTTTGCGCCGGAGGTCGTCCGCAGCGGTCTCGGCGGCGAAGTCCTCGGTCGGGTCGACGCGGCGGCGGCGCTCGGCGTAGTCGGCGCCAGTCGGAATAAACGCGACAGCGACGACGTCCTCGTCAAGCGCTTCAGCGTAGGTGACGGCGCGGTTGAGTGCCGCATCTGCAAGCGGTGACCCATCGAAGGGAACGAGAAATACCATACCGGCGCTATCGCGTCCAGCCTTATGAAACGCGGCGATGGCGGCAGCCTGTGTCACGGCAACCCAGACCGGTGGCTATTACCCCCTACTGTGCGGTGTGCTATTAGGTATCATATAAACCCGTCGCCCTGCGTCTTGGCCGCCGGTAGCATAAAGCATATCTCCGGGGCTACCCGAGTTCATTGTAAGCAGGCTCTACTATGAACGAAGTTCAATTGGAAGTGGCGAAGGCGTACCCGAACGACTCGGGACGCGGTATCGCCAGACTCGACCCCGATACGTTGTTGCACCTCAAGCTCTCCCCCGGCGACATCATCGAGATCGAAGGGAGCGATACGACCGCGGCCAAGGTGTGGCGGGCCGACCGGCAGGACTGGAACACCGACACCGTCCGCATCGACGGCTTCACGCGCCAGAACGCCGACGTGGGGATCGGCGAGCGCGTCACCATCCGAAAGGCGGAGGCCGAGAAGGCCGACAAACTCGTCCTCGCGCCGCCCGAGGAGGCGTCGGTCCAGTTCGGTTCCGACGCCGCCGGGATGGTTAAACGGCAGATACTGAAACGGCCGGTCGTCGAGCGCGACATCGTCCCGGTGATGTCCTCGACGAACCACCCGTTCATGCGCTCGCCCGGACAGGCCATCCCGCTCATCGCCGTCGAGACCGAGCCCGAGGGCGTCTGTCTCATCACCGAAGACACCGAAGTGGAACTCCGCGAGGAACCCATCTCCGGCTTCGAGAAGACCGGCGGCGGCATCACCTACGAGGACATCGGCGGGCTGCAGAACGAAATCCAGCGCGTGCGAGAGATGGTCGAACTGCCGATGAAACACCCCCAGATCTTCAAGAAGCTCGGCATCGAGCCGCCACAGGGGGTGTTGCTCCACGGCCCGCCCGGCACCGGGAAGACGCTGCTCGCGAAGGCTGTCGCCAACGAGACCTCCGCTAGCTTCTTCTCTATTGCCGGCCCCGAGATCATCTCGAAGTACTACGGGGAAAGCGAACAGCAGTTACGCGAGATATTCGAGGACGCGAGCGAGGAATCGCCCTCGATCATCTTCATCGACGAGCTGGACTCCATCGCGCCCAAGCGCGAGGACGTGACCGGCGAGGTCGAGCGCCGGGTCGTCGCCCAGCTGCTGACGATGATGGACGGCCTCGAATCGCGGGGGCAGGTCATCGTCATCGCCGCGACGAACCGCGTCGACAGCGTGGACCCGGCGCTGCGTCGCCCGGGCCGCTTCGACCGCGAGATCGAGATCGGCGTCCCGGACGAAGTCGGTCGCGAGGAGATCCTCCAGATTCACACCCGCGGCATGCCGCTGTCGGACGACGTGAATCTGGCGAAGCTGGCGACGGACACGCACGGCTTCGTCGGAGCCGACATCGAGAGTCTCACGAAGGAGGCCGCGATGAAGGCGCTCCGGCGCTACCTTCCCGAGATCGATCTGGACGAGGAGGACATCCCGCCGAGCCTCATCGACCGGATGATCATCAAGCGGGACGACTTCAAGGGCGCACTCAACGAGGTGAGTCCGTCGGCGATGCGGGAGGTGCTGGTCGAGCTCCCGAAGATGTCCTGGGACAACGTCGGCGGCCTCAGCGGCCCCAAAGAGCAGGTCCAGGAGGCCGTCGAGTGGCCGATGAACTCCCCGGAGAAGTTCGAGCGCATGGGCGTGACGCCGCCCTCGGGGGTGTTGCTGTACGGCCCGCCCGGCACCGGAAAGACACTCATGGCGAAAGCCGTCGCCAACGAGACCGACGCGAACTTTATCTCAGTCCGTGGCCCGCAACTGCTCTCGAAGTGGGTCGGCGAGAGCGAGAAGGCCATCCGGCAGACGTTCCGGAAGGCCCGCCAGGTCGCCCCGACCATCATCTTCTTCGACGAACTCGACTCGCTGGCACCGGGTCGGGGCGGCGAGATGGGGTCGAACGTCTCCGAGCGCGTCGTCAATCAGCTCCTGACCGAACTCGACGGGCTCGAAGAGATGGAGGACGTGATGGTCATCGGCGCGACCAACCGGCCGGACATGATCGACCCGGCGCTCATCCGCTCGGGCCGGTTCGACCGCCTGGTGATGATCGGCGAGCCCGACGTCGAGGGCCGCGAGCAAATCCTGAAAATTCACACGGACGACACGCCGCTGTCGCCCGACGTGAGCCTGCGCGAACTGGCCGAAGTCAGCGACGGGTTCGTCGGGTCGGACCTCGAATCTATCGCCCGGGAGGCTGCCATCGAGGCCCTCCGTGAGGACGACGACGCGGAGGAAGTCGAGATGCGCCACTTCCGGCAGGCGATGGACAGCGTGCGGCCGACGATTACCGACGACATCCGCGAGTACTACGAGCAGATGGAAGAGGAGTTCAGAGGCGGTTCCAGCCCGCAGCGCCAGGCCGGAACCGGCGGCCGGATCGGCTTCCAGTAACTCCGGCGACCTCGATTCCTGTCCCTCGCTGCGATTCGAACGCGTTTTTCCACGTCACCGCTCCTGAGCAGCGATGCGTTTTCGGTGGTTGCACAATATCCGTGTATAATTATTAGATAAACTATACAACCGGTGTTTGTTTCTCCTTTCGAAGCCCCCTTTCGGGTCCCAAGTGTATAGGGGATGATGTCGAACACTAACCGCGTTTACAGGCTAGCAAAGCGGCCCGAAGGGACTCCCGACCACGATACGTTCGAGCTTTCCGAGGAAGAGATCCCGGAACCGGGGCCTGGCGAGGTGCTCATCAAGACGCTGTACCTCTCTGTGGACCCGTATATGCGCGACCGGATGCGCGACAGCGAATCGTACGAGGAGCCGTGGGACGTGGGCGACGCGCTCCGCGGTGCAGTCGTCGGTGAGGTCGTCGAATCCAACGGTGCGCGGTTTGACGAGGGCGACGTCGTCACCGGCGAGCTAGAATGGGCGGAGTACGCCACGGCACCCGGACCGGTACTGACAGAGGTCAATCCGGAACTCGCACCGATTTCGACGGCTCTCGGCGTTCTGGGGATGCCGGGCCTGACAGCGTACTTCGGCACCCGAGACGTGGCACAGCCCTCGGCCGGCGACACGTTCGTCGTCACCGGGGCTGCCGGGGCCGTCGGCTCCGTGGCGGGCCAGCTCGCCAAGCTCCAGGGCGCACGCGTCGTCGCTTCGCCGGCTCCGACGAGAAGGTCTCGTTCCTCGAAGACGACCTGGGCTTCGACGAGGGGATCAACTACAAGACGACCGACGATTATCGGGCCGCGCTGGACGAGGCCGCACCGGACGGCGTCGACGCCTACTTCGACAACGTCGGCGGACCGATTACCGACGCGGTGTTCACGCGACTCAACACCGACGCGCGTGTCGCCGTCTGCGGACAGATCTCGCTGTACAACAGCGAGGAAGTCCCGATGGGGCCGCGCAAGCTGACTCAGGTCATCCAGTCCCGGGCGACCGTCGAAGGACTTCTCGTCTCCGACTTCGAGCCGCGGTTCGAGGAAGCGACGAAGCAGCTCGGTCAGTGGGTCGCCTCGGGCGACATCTCCTACCGAGAAACCGTCACCGAAGGCATCGAGAACGCGCCCGACGCGTTCCTCGGGCTGTTCGAGGGCGAGAACATCGGCAAGCAGCTCGTGCAGGTCGCCGAGCGATAGAAAAAGCGAGTATCCGGTTATAGTTCGCCGAGCTTACGGAGGAGTTGGCCGCGGTACTCCTCGTCGGCCTGGACGCCTTTCAGTTCGAGGACGTTGCGCTCTAGCTTGTCGAGCGCGACGTTGAACGCGGTTTCAGCGCCGTAGCCTTCGCCGGAGCCGGCCGCCTGGCCCTTGTTGGTTCGCAGGCGGATCTGACACTGTATGAGCGGCGTGCCACGGAGCTTCTCCTTGTGCTCGTGGAACCGGACGTGGGCGTGCTGGACCTGCATCGCCCCGTACTTGTCCGCGACCGCCTCGATGTCGGACCGGATGTCCGCACGGGAGATGGTGTCAAGCAGTTTGATGTTCGTAATCTGGACGTCCATGTGTTCCTCCTCGGTGTAGGTCAGCGCGCGGAGCACGTCGGTTTCGTGAGGATGCCGGCGACGTGGGTGTCGTCGTCTTCCGGCGTGACGACGAGCCCGGCGAAGTCGTTTTCCAGCATCCGCGCGACGGCGTCCTCGACGGAGTCGCCGAGCTTCGCCGTCTCTACCGGACTACTCATCACGTCGTAGACGGGCATGTCGAGCACGCGCTCGATCTCGCCGGAGCGGTCGCCCCGCGTCGTCTTGTTCATGTCCCGGACGACGACGTCGACGATGTCGTGGCGCGTGACCATTCCGGTCAGGCCGTCGTCGTCACCGAGCACCGGCAGCCGGGAGATGCCGTGTTTCCGGAGGAGATTGACGACTTGCCCGACGTTGGTATCCTCGGACACCGTGATGACATCTCGCGTGTAGATGTCCTCGACGCTCAGCGCGTCGAGGTTGTCGAGAACCGCGTCGAGGATATCGTCCTCGGTGACGATACCCCAGAGCTCGTCCGCCTCGAACACCGGCGCGAGCTTGACTCCACCCTCGACCAAGACGCGCGCGACTTCGCGCACGTCGTCGGTGCGCTCGACTTTCGGTGCCGAGCGCGTCATCGCCCCCGCTTTCGCGTTGTCCTCGACGTGGGACTGGACCAGCTGTTTCTGCGTGATAACGCCAGCGTAGTCACCGTCTTCCGTGACGATGATACCCTTGGGGTTCTCGCGTTCGAAGATAGACCGGACTTTCCCCAGGCGCTTGTTGGCGTCAACCTCGACAAACTCTCTGGTGGCGATATCAGCAATATCCATCGTTCTTCACAGTTCGTAGATTCGACGTGTGGGGTTATCAAGGTTGGTTTAGTCCCCGGAAACCGAGAGACGAACTAAGCTTTAGGCCCTTGGGTCTAAGGTCAGTGTATGCTGCCCGACATTGGCGTCTTCGGTCCCTACACATATCTTGTCACAGAGGTGGTCTGGGGGAGTATTGCCCTCGTGCTGCTCTGGCGTGCGAACGCCCTCCGGATGGCGGCCAAGACCATCGTCGTGCTCTATCCGATTGCCTACGTCTGGGACTGGTACACCCTCACCGTCGGTGTCTTCGCGATCAAACTCCGGACCGGTGTCGACCTGCTCGGGATTCCCATCGAAGAGCACATCTTCATGATCGTGGTTCCCGCGCTCATCCTCGGCATCCACGAGAACCTCCACGGTCTTTCGTCCGGGTCAAACGCCGAATAGTCAGTAATCGAATACTGGTTTCAGTTGTTAACTACTCCTGCGTTAGCGTTACAACTGGAAGTAGACCATCTCACAAGAAATGGGGATTTCGTGCGTATCAGGGCCTGAAGACACAATCTGTCCTATGCAGACATCTCTCACAGTACCTATATGTGTCAGCCGGGAGTGCTGTCTGATAGCTATGAGTGATACTATCCCGACACCTCACATCGAGCTGTACGTTCGGTCGATGCTGCCCGACGGCGCACACGAACGACAGGAGGCGGTCATCGACCGTCTCCAGACGCTCGACGAGAACGACCACATCGACGGGTTCAACGTCATCGTCTGGGGCAAGCAGATCGCACCCCAGTCGGCCGCCGCACGGACGGAGGAAGGGACGTACATCCTGAACCGCGTCGCCGAGTTCAAGCAGTGGGCGCTGACCAACAACGTCTCGCTGGAATCCTTCTATCAGGACACGACCGTTGACTCAGAAGTGGCGGAATCGGCGTACGACACCATGGCGCTACCAGTCATGGGGCTGGCTGAGTACGACGGCAACGAACTCGTCCACGTCGCACCCTGTACGAAAGGCGATGTCGTCCACACGATTACGGACCGGCTCGAACGCCTCGAAGCGGGCCAGCCACCCGCCCTTGATCAGGAGCACGGCGGGGTGAGCGTCGTCTAACGAGGGATCGGTTACGAGGACCGGACCGTTTCGATATACGACGTGAACTCGTCTGTCGCCGACAGCACTTCGAGCACTTCGTCCGGGTCGCCAGCCAGTTCGTACCCAGGCCGTCCTTTCCCCGTCGGTGACTCCGTCTGTTCGGTTCGTAACAGCCCCTTGTCGGCGAGCTGGCCCAGCGCCGATATGACCTTCTGGCGCTCGACGCCGCCGAACGGCTGTCGGTCGATATCCGCGAGATGTGCCTTCGCCGTCTGGGTCACATGATAGGAGTGGGCCGGCGTTTCGCCGGCCGTTTCGAGTTCTGCAACCGCCAGTAGCACGAACTGTTCGAACGCGTCCGCCGACTGGACCTGATCTCTCATATAGATGACTCTAACGCGGTTGGGGCAAGAAACTATGGGACGACTCTGTCGGTCCGGTGATCTCATTCCGATTCTGTTGAAACGCACATCCGTCGGAATCACTTACTCGACGATAGTAGAGACAGACGACGAACGCGACTGGCTACGCTCGTCGGCTACGTCGTCAGAAATGGGTTCGGGCGGATTGTGAACCAGAGAAAGACTCACTTCGTTCGTCTTTCAGGGTTCAAATCCGCACTCACGCGTAGATTCGTCGCTCGCGGTTTGCTTGCGACAGAAGTAGTGGGTTCGGGCGGATTTGAACCGCCGGCCTCCTCCATGTCAAGGAGGTGTCATAACCGACCTAGACCACGAACCCTCACTGCGAGGTACACCACATTGTTTCCGATGGGTATAATTGAAGGTTTCGAATTCCGTATCACCACGTTGTCTGTTGATTGCCCACACATACTCGTCGGCGAGCAGGGGTCCCGATAGGCTTAAGTCAATGTACGGATTTGTACATCACAACACGAAAAAGTCCATTGGTGAATACAATGAAAGAGTATATTGAACGCGTCACTGACGGTGACGACCTGACACAGGACGAGGCCCGAGCCGTTGCGACGACTGTCTTCGAGGATGCGACAGAGGCACAGATCGGTGCGCTCCTGACGGCACTGCGGGCGAAGGGGGAGACGGAGGCCGAGATCGCCGGCTTCGCCGAGGGGATGCGTGACGCCGCACGGACCATTCGACCGGACCGCGAGGGGCTTGTCGACACCTGCGGGACCGGCGGCGACGACTACAACACGATCAACGTCTCGACAACGAGCGCCATCGTCGCTGCCGGGGCTGGCGTCCCCATCGCCAAACACGGCAACTACTCTGTTTCTTCATCTTCGGGGAGTGCCGATGTGCTCGAAGAAGTCGGCGTCGACATCGAGGCCGAACCGCCGGCCGTCGAGGAGACTATCGAACGAGACGGCATCGGTTTCATGCTCGCTCCCGTGTTCCACCCGGCCATGAAGGCCGTCATCGGCCCGCGCCAGGAGCTCGGGATGCGGACAGTCTTCAATATTCTCGGCCCGCTGACGAACCCCGCTGACGCGGACGCGCAGGTGCTTGGTGTCTACGACCCGGACCTCGTGCCCGTGATGGCAGAGGCGCTGGCCCGACTGGACGTCGAACGAGCGCTGGTCGTCCACGGTGACGGCCTTGACGAGATCGCTATCCACGGCGAGACGGCTGTCGCGGAGGTCACCGGCGACCGGATCGAGGAGTACACCATCACTCCGGAGGATATAGGGCTTGAAATGCACGACATCGAGACCATCTCCGGGGGATCGCCCGAGGAGAACGCCGCCGACCTCCGTGGCATCGTCACTGGCGACGTAACCGGTGCAAAGCGGGATATCATTCTCGCGAACGCCGGCGCGGCCATCTACGTCGCCGGCGTCGCCGACACGCACGAAGCGGGGGTCGAACAGGCCCGACAGGCCATTGAATCGGGCGCGGCGGCCGACAAACTCGACGACCTGATCGGGGCATGACGCGCGTGAAGATCTGTGGCGTGACGGACAACAAGGACCGCGACGCCGTTATCGCGGCTGGCGCTGATGCGGTCGGCGTCATCCACGGCGTCCCGGTCGACACGCCCCGAGAGGTCGACGAGAAGACAGCCACGACGCTCGTCGATGGCGTCCCGCCGTTCGTGACGAGCGTGCTGGTGACGATGCCGACGACGGTCCAAGAGGCCGTCAGGCGCATCGACAGGGTCGAACCCGACGCAGTGCAGGTCCACGACGGACTCTCACCGGCGGAACTCGGGGCCCTCGATAGCCGAATCACCCAGAACATCGTGGCTGTGGTCGAGGCAGAGGCCCCAGCTATCGAGGACTACGCCGACCACGCCGACGCCCTGCTCGTCGATTCGGTCGACGCCGACGGCGGCGGTGGCACTGGCGAGACACACGACTGGGAGCGTACGCGCAACCTCGTCGACTCGCTGGACGTCCCCGTCGTGCTGGCCGGCGGATTGACTCCCGAGAACGTGGCTGAGGCCGTCGAGACTGTCAAGCCGTTCGCCGTCGACGTGGCGAGCGGTGTGGAGTCTGCCGGCGGAAAGAAGGACCACGACGCCGTCGAGCGGTTCGTCCGGAACGCCACGCGAGCGTCGGAGGGTGGGGTATGACCCTCGATATCTCCCGCGCGGAGTTCGTCGAACACGCCAAGGCCGACCGCCCGGTCGTCGTCCGCACCGCCGCGGAGCTGGCTGTCGACGTGGAGCCGTTGACCGCGTATTCGGCGCTGACCGGCCGCACGAGCGACGTGGCCGCAAACGACTACACGTTCCTGCTGGAAAGCGCCGAGAAGGTCGCCTCAAGCGACCCCGACGGCGCGTTCGCGCCGGAGACCGACGACCGCCACGCCCGCTTCTCCTTCGTCGGCTACGACCCGCGCGCCGTCGTTACCGTGACTGGCGACGAGAGCGAGGTCGAGGCGTTCGACGACCGCTACGCCGACCTCGTGACGACTGACGGCGGCGACGTGGTCGACGACCTCCGGGCGGCGATGCCTGACGTGGCGCTGCGGAACTTCCCGGAGATGGACCGCCAGCACCTCGAAGGCGGCCTCGTCGGCTTCCTCTCGTACGACGCCGTCTACGACCTCTGGCTCGATGAAGTCGGTCTGGACCGGCCCGACTCGCGGTTCCCTGACGCCCAGTTCGTGCTCACGACATCGACGGTCCGCTTCGACCACGTCGAGGACACTGTCTCGCTTGTGTTCACGCCGGTCGTCCGCCAGGGCGAGGACGCCGGTGACCGCTACGACGAACTGGTCACCGAGGCCGAGCGCGTCGAGGGCATCCTCTCGGACCTCGCCCCGCTGGAGACCGGTGGCTTCCGCCGCGAGGACGAAGTCGCCGGCCCCAGAGACGAGTACGAGGACGCCGTCGAGCGCGCCAAGGAGTACGTCCTCTCGGGCGACATCTACCAGGGCGTCATCTCACGGACCCGCGAACTGCACGGCGAGGTCGACCCGCTGGGCTTCTACGAGGCGCTCCGAGACGTGAACCCCTCGCCGTATATGTATCTGCTTGGCTACGACGACCTGACTATCGTGGGCGCGAGCCCGGAGACGCTCGTCTCCGTCGCCGGCGACCACGTCGTCTCGAATCCTATCGCGGGGACGTGCCCGCGCGGGAACTCCCCCGTCGAGGACCGCCGCCTCGCCGGCGAGATGCTCGCTGACGGCAAGGAGCGGGCCGAGCACACGATGCTCGTCGACCTCGCGCGCAACGACGTGCGCCGCGTCTCCGAGGCCGGCAGCGTCCGCGTCCCGGAGTTCATGAACGTCCTCAAGTACAGCCACGTCCAGCACATCGAATCCACGGTGACAGGACGACTCGCCGAAGACAAGGACGCCTTCGACGCCGCCCGCGCGACGTTCCCGGCCGGCACCCTCTCGGGCGCACCGAAGATCCGCGCCATGGAGATCATCGACGAACTCGAACGCTCGCCGCGTGGCCCCTACGGCGGCGGCGTCGGCTACTTCGACTGGGACGGCGACACCGACTTCGCCATCGTCATCCGCTCGGCGACGGTCGAGGACGAGGGCGACCGGGACCGCATCACCGTCCAGGCCGGGGCCGGCATCGTCGCGGATTCGGACCCCGAAAGCGAGTACGTCGAGACCGAGCAGAAGATGGACGGCGTGCTGACGGCGCTGGAAGGAATCGAAGAGACTGGAGATCAGTCGTCAGCCGACAGCCCCGAGGAGGTGACCCGATGAGCGCGTCACAGCCCGCCGGCGAGGAGGCCGTCAGGGACGACCTCCGGGTGCTGTTCGTAGACAACTTCGACTCATTTACGTACAACCTTGTCGAGTACGTCTCCGAACACGCCGAGACTGAAGTCGTCCGGAACACGGCATCACTCGACGATGTCGAGGCGTTCGACCCCGACGCGATTATCCTTTCGCCGGGCCCGGGCCATCCGAAGAACGAACGCGATGTCGGCGTCACGCTGGAGGTCCTCCGGGAAGTCAGCCCCGACGTGCCGACGCTGGGCGTCTGCCTCGGCCTCGAATCGGCGGTGTACGCCTACGGCGGCACCATCGGCCGCGCGCCGGAGCCGATTCACGGCAAGGCGTTCCCCATCGACCACGACGAGCAGGGCGTCTTCGCGGGACTGGAACAGGGGTTCCAGGGCGGGCGCTATCACTCGCTCATTGCAGAGGACGTTCCCGAGGAGTTCGTCGTCAGCGCGACGACGGAGACCGAGGACGGCACGGAACTGGTGATGGGCGTCCGCCATCGTGAGCACCCCATCGAAGCCGTTCAGTTCCATCCGGAGTCGGTCCTGACTGCGGTCGGTCACGACGTGATCCGGAACTTCCTCGCTGGGCTCTAGATGACTTGAAAGCCCAGTATTCCGAGTATCCAGAGGACGGCGACGGCGATGATCGCGATGATGACGAGTCGCCACGCCACCTTCATCACGAGCCGACCGACCAGTAGCACCACGGCGATAGCCAGCAAGCCGACGAGTATCGCCGGCGGTGAGGGAAGCGATCCGAGCTGGAGGAGTGGCAACATATTATAGAGAGGAATGCCCACGGGGAAATACTTCGTGGCTGTCTCGGGGCTCTCCGGTTCTCTGTGTTCGTCCTGCCGGACTAACTACCGCAGTCACGCCGCCAAAGATTCAAACCATCAGGTATGCTACATCCTGACATGAGCGTAGCCGGACTGTGTGAACTCTGTGAGCGCCCCGACGTGGACCACACCTGCGATAGATGCGGGCGACTCGTCTGTGACCGCCACTGGGACGAGGACACCGGGATGTGTGTCGAGTGCGGTGCGGAGGTCGGCCAGCCGAGCGACCGGAAATCACCGGAGAACATGCCCGACGGCGTGGACACGTACCGGTTCTAAGCTATCGGAACTGATTCAGTCGCTGTTTGAGCTGTTTCGCGGACTGTCCGGCGGCCTTGAAGAACGCGTCACCGGAGTCGTCGCGCCGCGTGTCGGCGTCCTCGCCGGCGAAGATGATGCCCCGCGAGGAGTTGACGAGGCCGACGCCGTCGGCGAGACCGTGCTCGACGGCCGCTTCGGCGTCGCCACCCTGCGCGCCGACGCCGGGGACGAGGAACGGAATGTCCGGAACTAATTCGCGGATTTCTTCGAGTTCGTCGGGGTTGGTCGCGCCGACGACGAGTCCGACGTTCCCGTTCCCGTTCCAGAGGTCCGCGAGGTGGACCACGCGCTCGTAGAGCTTCTCGCCGGAGGCCAGTTCGAGGTCCTGGAGGTCCTCGCCGCCGGGGTTGGACGTGCGCCCCAGCACGAACACGCCCTTGTCCGCGCGCTGGAGAAACGGCTCCAACGAGTCCCGGCCGAGGAACGGGTTGACCGTGATGGCGTCGGCGGCAGGCCCTTCATCCTCGTCGAGAATCTGGGCGTACTGCCGCGCCGTGTTGCCGATATCGCCCCGCTTTGCGTCGAGCAGCACGGGCACGTCCTTCCCGTGTGCGTAGGCGATGGTCTCTTCGAGGGCGCGCCAGCCGTCGGGGTCCTCGTAGAAGGCGGCGTTCGGCTTGTAGCAGGCGGCGTGTTCGTGGGTCGAATCGATGATGCGGCGGTTGAACTGCCAGCGCGGGAGGTCGGCGTCCAGCACGCTGTCGGGGAGGCGGTCGGGGTCCGGGTCGAGGCCGACCGACACCACGCTGTCGGCGGTCGCGATTCGGTCCGCGAGACGGTCGAAGAAGTGCATAGATACCGCGGCGGCTGGCAGCGATACAAGCGTTTCCTTCTCGCGTCGTGCCCGCTTCGATGGAATCAGATTTGATATTCTCCCCCGTGTCTATTTCACAACGCAGGTAGAAGCCCGCTCATGGACCGTTTCATGGATATCGGCCATGTGGCCGAGACCCTCCCAGACCTGAGCGAAGCCCTGGACGACCCGCGGCTGCGGCAGTTCGGACTCGTCGGCGGTGTCCTGCTCGTGGCCGTCGGCGCGCTGTTGTCGCTCGCGCCCGCGTCCGGACAGTGGCTGTTCTGGTCGTACGCTGTCGCGGCAACGCTGGTGTTTATCGGCGTTCCGCTGTTGTGTCTCGGCCTCGCCGCTCCCGACCCGGAGCCCGGGTCGCTGTTCCATCTCGGCATCGAACTAACGACGACACAGCGCCGGGCCGTCGCGCTGGGATCGCTCTGTATCACCGCGACACCGATTGTCATCGCCGTCGGAACGCCGCTCGGCCTCCCGACGCTGGTGCTTGCTATCGCTGCCGCGACAGCGGTGCTCGGTTCCGTGCTCGTCCTCACTGGCTTCGTCGCGTGGACGTCCGCGGCTATTGCCGAGCCGAGTCGTCACTGATACTGTTGGCTGTAACTATTTTAAGATATTCGCCACCCGGGGTGGCGAAATTCTTTACAGACGTACAGCCGACAGTATGAGTACAGCTATTTCAGTCGGAGTCGCAGCCAACCGTTTCTTTCTCCGGAAAACCCTCCTACCCCGAGAGGGACTGCTCCAGCACGTCGACCGCGGCTTTCACCGCCGCGCCGCTGTGAACGACGATGGTTGTCCCGTCGACGGTGAGATCATCACGATCCGGCACGGTCGCGGGCTCTCGCTCCAAGACCAACCAAGCCGTCGCCGGCGTTACCTCGACGATTGCCACTTCGTCGTCGTCGGCCGTCACGCGGTAGGCGAAGGCCCCGTCCGGCGTCGGGTCCACGTCCCTATCGGCATCGACGACGGACACGTCGGCAAGCGGCCCGCGCTGGAGGCCGGTCAGTTCCGAGGCGAGCAACTGTCCGATCCGTCGGCCGTCAGCAATCCTGTCTTTGACCATTAGAGCTCCTCCCGAACGTCGGCAGCGATGGCTTCGACGTCGACACCCTCACTCCGCGCGTACACCACGGCCGCGGCCTCGAGCGTGACACCGATGTCGGACTGGAGCGCGTTGATACCGGCGACAGCGGTCTGTTTCTCGATGCCGGCCTCGACGACCGCATCGAGCACCCGCTCGAACGTCGACCGCGACTGCAGGATTTCCTCACCCGGCGTGAACCCGTCCGGAATCGTGGTGTGTGTCGCGTCGAAAGCGACGACGAGGTCGTCCTCGTCCCGTTCGACCAGCCCCTCGCTCGCGGCCACGTCCACCAGCGTCTTGGCCTGGTCGGGCGAGAACCAGTTCCGGTCCAGCGAGAGCGCGACGACGAACTCGCTTTCCGCCATCCGGTCGGTTCCACGCTGGCGGAACGGTGCGGCGACGGCCGTCTTCAGACTCATCGTCAGAGCAACCGGTCGGCGCGGGGGTAACGATTACGATGGCGAGTCGGCATCGAACGGTTCAAGTAGCCGCTGGGTCTTCCTTCCCGTATGAAAGACCAGGGACGCTCCCCTCGCAAGCGGACAGGCGGCCGCCGACGACCGAACCACAAGAAGAAGAAACACGAGCTCGGCAAGGACACCGTCGAGACGCAGGTCGGCGAGCAGCGACTGAAGACCGTCGACTCCCGCGGTAACACCCAGAAGGTCCGTGCGGTCAAGACCGACGTTGCGAGCATCGCCGACGGCGCGGAAACCATCGAAGCGACCATCGAGAACGTCGTCGAGAACCCGTCGAACCCGAACTACGCCCGGCGAAACATCATCACGAAAGGCGCAATCCTCGACACTTCCGAGGGACAGGCCCGCGTGACCTCCCGCCCGGGGCAGCACGGTCAGGTCAACGCCGTGCTGGTCGAGTAATCCGGCACGCAATCAGCTTTTTCGGCTGTTCACGGACTCGGAGCGACAGCGTCAGCTATGGCCGGGGAGCGGCCTTCTGGAGCGCGCTTTCGGCGATGTTGCCGCCGTAGTCGGCGGTTCGGGACAGCGAGTCGACCACGCGGCCAAGTAGCTGTGCGCTCTGTGGGTCTAGCTCCCTGACTTTCCCGTCGACCTCGCGGGCGGTTTCGTCGACTTCGGGGATGCGAGCACGGGCCTCGTTTGCCAACTCGACAGCCTCGTCGTTGTCGTCAGCCAACAGCGCATCCATCGCGGTTTCGGGGACGGCGATGGCCTCGGTTTCCAACTGATCGAGAAGGTCGGCAGTTTCGCCGGTGATTTCGCCGATTTCCTGGGAGAGGCTGGCGATTTTGGTCGCGTGGTCAGCAATGCGCTCTAGCTGACGGGCGCTGGACTGATAGTCGAACACTGTCTCACGCGGGAAGCCGATTTCGTTGGCAGCCGTCGGATTGCGAAGGACGGTTCGGAACACGCGCGAGACCATGTACCAGAGGCGGTCCACGTCGTCATCGCGTTGTATAACGTCTTCGGCGAGGTCGTTGTCGTCCTCGATGAGCGCCTTGACGGCGTCTGAGAGCATCGTCAACGAAACCAGCCGCATACGCGTGATGGCGTTGAGAACGGAGAGCTCCGACGAATCCAGCAGGTCCTGCAGGACGACTCGGTCAGCCGTCTCCTCTATCATCTCGAGGCCGACCAGTCCCTGTGTCGCATCGCGGATGATGCGTCGCTGCTCGGCCGTTATGCGAGCGGCCTCCAGTCGGATGATGTCGAAGCCGCTGACGTACATCGTCATCACTGCCCGCGTGAGTTCGTGCCTGTTTTCGAGGCCGGTCACGTCTAGCGTTCCCTCGACGTGGTCGTCGCCGTGCTGTGGCGAGACCAGTAGCAGGTCGTCTTCGGCGTAAAACTCGACGATACTGCCGCTCTCGACACCATTCTCAGTCGCCCACTCCTTCGGTAGTGAGACAGTGTACGTGGACCCGCCCGTCAGCTGTACTTTGCGCGTCTCCATAGTACTACGAATACGCGCTGCAGATTTATAAAATATGCTGTGACTATATATTACTGATCGAAACTCTGACCTGTGCTGTCATGAAATAACGACACACGCTGCGGGCGCTACCCCGTGTAGTATGGTGTCAATATCAGGATCAACGAGTTGTTCTCTAACTGGGCCGCTATCGGGCTTAGACGCCCGTTACCCCGCTTTAGGCGCGCGAGATAGCAACGCCATCAAAATATATAGTAGTATATAGTGTTTATATCCAGATATAGGGCTAATAGTAGGGTACTTATCCGCTCTCTAACTTCCATCAGGTGATGACAGATTCACCGAGCAGTGGTCTCTCACGTCGCCGATTTTTAACAAGTTCTGGTGCGATTGGGGCGCTGGCACTGGCCGGTTGTACGCAGAACACGAGCCGTGGCAACGACGGCGGCTCCACTGACAGCGGTTCTGACGGCCTCTCGGGGCAGGTCATTATCAAGGGCAGCAGTACCGTGTTCCCCATCTCCGACGCGATGGCCGAGGAGTTCATGGAAGAACACGGGAACGTCAACGTCACCGTCGACTCCACGGGGAGCGGCGGCGGCTTCGAGAACTGGTTCTGTCCCGGCGACTCCGATATCAACGGGGCTTCCCGCCCTATCAGCGACGCCGAGATAGAGCAGTGTTCGGGCAACGACGTCGAGCCTGTCGAGTTCGAGATCGCGGGTGACGCGTTGACTGTCGCGGTCAACAACGACGCTGACTGGGTCGACTGCATGACCTTCGACGAACTTCGCCAGATCTGGAGCGACGAAGCGGGCGTCACGAACTGGTCGGACGTGCGCGACGAGTGGCCCGATATGGAGATCGAACGCTACGGCCCGGCGTCGACGTCCGGGACGTTCGACTACTTCAACGAGAACGTTGTCGGCGAGGACACCGAACACACAACCGAGTACCAGCCGACCGAAGAGGACGAGACTATCGTCAAAGGGATCCGTGACAACGAGGGTGGGATGGGGTATTTCGCTTCGCCTACTACAACTCCAACTCCGAGGCGGTGAAAGCCGTCGAAGTCAAGGCCGAAGAGGGCGACGAATGTACCCCTCCGAGTCTGGCAAACGCCAAGGACGGTTCCTATCCGCTGGCCCGACCGCTGTTCATCTACGCGGCCGAGTCAGCGCTTCAGCGAGAGGAAGTGTACGAGTTCATTCAGTTCTACCTCGAACAGGCCGAAACCGACCTAGTGCAGGATATCGGGTACGTGCCGTCGAGCGCCGAGCAGCGCGACGAGAACCTCGAAAAGCTGGACGAGATCGCCGGCTAACACGGTCGAGAGCCGGCTTACTCACATGAGTACATTATGAGAGACAACACAATGAGTACCGAGACGCCCGGGCCGAATATTACGTCCAGACCGAGTGGGCGTGCAGCACGCGAGCGTATGTACCGATACGTCTTGCTCCTGTGTGCTGCCGCGTCGATTCTCGTCACCGTCAGCATCGTCGTGTTGCTCGCACGCGACGCGATTACGTTCTTTACGCTGGTGAACCCGGTCGACTTCTTCACCGGAACGGAGTTCCTCATCAGTCGGAACGTCTACGGGTTACTCCCGCTGTTGAGCGGCACGCTGTTGGTCACGGTGATCTCCGCCGTCATCGCACTCCCGACGGGTGTCGCGGCCGCGGTCTATCTCAGCGAGTACGCTAGCGACCAGATGCGCTCGGTGCTGAAACCGGGGCTGGAAATTCTGGCTGGTATCCCGACAGTCGTCTACGGTATCTTCGCGCTCGTGTACGTGACACCGTTCCTCCAGACCATCGGGCTCCCGGTGAACACGTTCAACATCCTCAGCGCTTCCATCATGGTCGGTATCATGATTATCCCGATGGTCTCCAGCCTGAGCGAGGACGCGATGAGTTCCGTCCCGGACTCGCTACGACAGGCCGGCTACGGGATGGGCGCGACGAAGTTCGAGGTGACCACCGGCGTCGTCGTCCCCGCTGCGGCCTCGGGCATCTTCTCCTCGTTCATTCTCGCCCTGTCGCGGGCCATCGGCGAGACGATGATCGTCGTCGTCGCGGCCGGCAGCCGGCCCCGGATGCTGAACCTCTCGGACCCGCTCGCGAACCTCTTCCAGGGGTACCAGCCGATGACGGCGGCGATGGTCCAGATCAACAGCGCCGACAGCGTCAGTCAACTGGGCTTTACCAGTCTCTTCGCTATCGGCCTGACGCTGTTCGTCATCACGTTCCTGTTGAACCTGCTGAGCAACCGAATCGCGGCGCGATACCGGGAGGAGTACGAATGAACACTGGGGGACTGAACTGATGGCAACACGAGAACCTGAAACGGGCTGGCACGGGGAGAACAGCGATGTCAACCATCTTCGGGGGCGTGCCTTCGAGGCGACCTGTCTCGCGGCGACCGCGTTCGGACTCGTCTCCGTCCTGCTCCTCCTGCTGTTCGTCGCCAACGACGCGTTCCGACCCTTCTCGGCCGACGCAGGGTGGCTGGCGACCTACGCCGCGACGGTGCTGGTGCCGCTGGCCGCACTAGCCGTCTACTACTATCGACTCGACGAGCCGGCCGGCGAGGTCGCCTACGTCACCAGCGGACTCCCGGTCGTGGGACTCCTGCTCACGGGCGGGTTTGCGGTGCTGTTCATCGAACTGCTCTCCGTACTCGAGTGGTTCGCGCTCCTCATCTCGCTGGTCGTGGCCGGCGGCCTGATCGTTGCACACGGCCGACTGCGGCCGAAGGCCGCGCTCGAACGCCTCGCCGTGGTGCTCCTCGCTCCGATTATCACGGTATTCGGGCTGCCACCCACCAGGTTCAACTGGTTCGTCACCGACGCCGCCGCGGCGCTCGGCCTCGACTTCGGGCTGTACTATCGCGTAATAAGCCTCCGAGAAGCCATCATGATGCTCCCGTTCGTGCCCACGGACTGGGTCATGTTACTCCTGACGCTCGTGCTCCCAGTCGCCGGTGCCGCAGGCTGGTTCGTCGAACAGCGACGCGAGTCGCGGCGTGACGGCCTAGCCGTCGTCGGGCTGACGGCGGCAGTTGCGGTGCTGGGCGTCGTCGCCGGACCACTGCTGGGAATTGGGACCGACGTGTGGCTGCTCATAGTCACATTCGCCGTACTCCCGCTGGGTGTCTACGTGGAAGGCGTGCTCCGTCGTGGCGAAGGCGTCCGCGGCCTCGCCTTCCCGGTCGCCGCCGTGCTTGGCGTGGTCGTCGGCAGCGTCGTCACCGGCGCGCTCGGGTTTGCCGGACCGGACCCCTGGCTCGACTGGGGGTTCCTGACGAGCGCGACCTCACGGACCGCCGCCGATGCCGGTATCTACCCTTCGATGGTCGGCTCGGTGATGATGATTATCGTGATCGTGCTCACCACGTTCCCGGTCGGCGTCGGGGCGGCGATCTACCTTGAGGAGTACGCACCCTCCCAGGGGCTGATGGGCAAGTTCGTCACACTCATCGAAATCAACATCGGGAACCTCGCCGGTGTGCCGTCGGTCGTGTACGGCCTGCTCGGACTGGCGCTTTTCATCCGAGTTCTCCAGTGGCCCCAGGGCTCCGTCATCGTCGCCGGCCTCGCGGTCGGCCTGTTGATCCTCCCGATTGTGATCATCTCCGCACAGGAGGCGATTCGATCCGTCCCCGACTCGTTCCGACAGGCCTCCTACGGAATGGGGGCGACCCGCTGGCAGACGATCCGGCAGGTCGTCCTCCCTGAAGCACTTCCGGGCATTCTGACCGGGACGATACTGGCGCTGGGTCGGGCCATCGGCGAAACGGCCCCGCTGCTGATGATCGGGGCGGCGGCGTCGGTCCGGCTCGCGCCGAATAGCTTCTTCGACGTGGCGAGCATGATGCCACGCCAGATTTTCTCATGGTCGTCGGAACTGGACCCGTCGTTCCGCCACGGCGTGCTGGCGGCCGGCGTGATTACACTGCTTGCAGTGTTGCTGGTGATGAACGCGACAGCGATTGTCATCCGGAACCGGTATCAGCGAACAGGATAATTCATGACAGAGAACGAGATGACGAGCAACGAGAGTACCGAGCCCACACCGACCACTGAAACAGCCGCGTCGTCGCCGGACCCGTCCGGCGACCCCCTCGTCGACCAGTCGATCGACGTGGAGGGAACGGACGCGAACGCGGGCGAGACGGGGAAGCCAGTCATCGAGTCCCGCGACCTGAACGTGTTCTACGGCGAGACGCAGGCACTACAGGGTATCGACCTGGCCATCCCGGAAAAACAGGTGACGGCCATGATCGGACCCTCCGGCTGTGGCAAGTCCACGTTCCTGCGGTGTATCAACCGCATGAACGATCTCATCGACGCGGCGCGGGTCGAGGGAGACCTCTACTTCGAGGGGAAAAACGTCTACGATGCCGACGTGGACCCGGTGGCGCTGCGGCGACGCATCGGAATGGTGTTCCAGCACCCCAACCCCTTCCCGAAGAGCATCTACGACAACGTCGCTTACGGCCTCCGGATTCAGGACCAGACGGAGGACATAGACGAGAAAGTCGAGACGGCACTCAAGCGCGCCGCACTGTGGGATGAGGTCAAAGACCAGCTAGACAAGAGCGCGCTCGACCTCTCGGGCGGCCAGCAACAGCGGCTCTGCATCGCCCGCGCTATTGCCGTCGACCCGGATGTCATTCTGATGGACGAGCCGGCGTCGGCGCTTGACCCGATTGCCACCTCGAAGATCGAGGACCTCATCGAGGAACTGGCCGAGGAGTTCACCGTTGTCATCGTCACTCACAACATGCAGCAGGCGGCCCGTATCTCGGACAAGACCGCCGTCTTCCTCACCGGTGGCGAGCTGGTCGAGTTCGACGACACGGACAAGATATTCGAGAATCCCGATAGCCAGCGCGTTGAGGACTACATTACTGGCAAGTTCGGGTAGCCTGTACTATCGCTGTAACGTCGCTTCGGTGTCGATGCCGTACACCGCCTTCGGCGTCTCGACGTGTGCCGTTCTGACTGCGTCCTCGTGTCCGTTCTCCAGCAGCCAGCGGACACGCCGTGGCACCGTTTTCGGCCCCAGCACCGCTCCCGGGCGGTCCGGGTCGTCGATATAATCGGTCTCCATCAGGAACGGCTCGTCCGTCTCAACCGCAATCTCCAGTTCGTCCTTATCCGCAAGCACTGATTTGACTGGGCCACGGAGCCGCCCGCCGGAGTAGTGTTTGACGACCTGCATACGGTCGAGGCCACGGTCTTCGGCCCAGCCAGCCACTGCTTCAAAGTCTTCGCCGCCTTCGGTATGGAGCTGTATCGCACAACCTACGTCGGCGGCCCGTTCGAACCCGTGACACATCACCGCATTGGAGGCCTCCCAGACGGCGTCGTCAACGTCGTAGTGCGGTCGCCCGGACTTCATCGCGAGCGCGTCACCGTTATCGACGTACTCCGTCGCCACGTCGAGGCCGGTCTGCATGATGTCCCGTGCTTCCGGCGGCGTGTAGCCGTCATCAACGAGTTTCGAAATCAGCGCCGGGTGGACCCCGAGGACAGGCCAGGCGCGGCCGTCCAGTACCTCGGTCGCGGCGGCAGCGGCCTCGACGGTGAGGTCGAACACCTCGCGGAACGTCTCCGCCGCTGTCGCCTTCTCGACGAGGTGCCAGGACGGCTTGTTGAGCACCAGCAGGTGTGTGCCGCCCTGTGAGGCGAATTCCTCGGCTGCCGCGACGTTCCGGCCGTTGACCGGATCGAGATGGAGGTGGTTGTCCAGTACCGGCGTGTCGTCGATGTCCATACGTGGCCAATGGCACTGGCGGAAAAAACAGTTGGCGTCACGGAGTTCGGCCCTCAGAGCGTCACTGCGTCTTCGGCCGCGTTGCGTAACGCGTCGGAGCGGCCATACTCTCCCGGCGCGATGGCGACCGTTTTGACCCCTTCCCGTGCGGCCACTTCCAGCGCCGGCTTGAAATCCGTGTCCCGCGAGGCGACGACCAAGACGTCGATCTGTCCCGAGGCGACGGCATCTGTCGCGTCGACAGCGAGTCGCACATCGACGTCACCGCTGGTGGTTCGGACCTCGAAGCCGCGGGCCTCGGCGGCCTGAATCAACCCCGGCGAGGCGTTCTGGTCGACGTAGAGGCGAGTCAACGCCAGCGGCCCGTAGTCGACTGCAATGTCCCGGACCTCGTCGAGGTCGACATCGAACTCAGACCTGAGTACGTTCGGCCCGTCGACGAACAGTCCAACGCGCTGTTGCGAGTCTTTCTCCCCGAATATCCGACGAAACAGCTCCATGCGCCCTTTTCCCTGCCCGGTCCGCTTATGCGTGCCGCTTCGGTCGGTAAACCTTTTTCCGCTATATAGAATGGTGCGACACAAAGCTTAGGATGATTCCCCCCTCACACTATGGACGCACCACCGTCCACAGTCAGCCAGCAACAATGCGTGGGACTTGACTATGAGTGAAGGACATCTTCACGACCAAGACGTACTAAACGGGCTCTGTGAGATAATTTCCGATCCGGCTCTGGTCATAGACGCCGACGGCACCTTTGTCGATGTCATTCACAACGCCCACAACGGGGCATTGTTTTTCAAAGATCCGGAAACACTGCTAGGAGCGGATCTCTGGGATATTTTCTCTACAGCACAGGCCGACCAGTTCCACGCGATTATCGAGGACGTTTTACAAACGGGTGAACAGCAGGATATCGAGTACCAGCTATCGCTTGACCACGGAGAGCGATATTTCGAGGCTCGTGTCACGCCGGTCGGCGGTGATAACGTGGGGCGCGTGCTATGGCTGGCAGAAGATATCACGCAGCGTAAGCGGCGGGAAGAAAAGCAAGCCCTCATTGAGCGTGTGTTTGAGGTCAGTCCGGTTGGCATCGTCGCCGTAGAACGATCTGGCAGAATCTCGCTAGCTAACGAGCGCGCCGAGGAACTGCTCGGTCTCGAACGCGAGAAAATCACTCAGAGACGATACACCCAACCGGAGTGGAACATATACTACGAAGACGGGACACCGATCCCCAATTCGGAACACCCAGTCACGCAGGTGCTTGACTCGGGTGAACCGGTGTTCGGGTTCGAGCACTGGATAGAACTTGCCGACGGGAGCGAGCGGTGGCTTTCGAGCAATGCCGCGCCGATACTGGGTGAGGACGGGACTGTTGAGCGCGTCGTCGTTGGTCTGGACGACGTAACGGGATTAAAACAGAGGGGGGAGCAACTAGAGTGGCTGGTCGGGACCGAAACCCTGGCCGACGTTGGCGGGTGGGAACTCGATCTGGAGACGGGTATGATAGAGGGAACTACCGGGATGAAACGCCTCTACGGGACGCCAGAGTACAATCCGACGCTTGAGGAGGCTATCGAGCAGTACCACCCCGACGATAGAGCGGTCGTTCGCGACGCGATCAAGACCTGTTGTGAAACCGGCGAACCGATGGAGATAGAGGCACGCCGCCAGACCGCGGACGAAACCGAGCGCTGGTTCCGACTCCGTGCGGAAAAAACTGTCCGGGACGGGACACCGAAACTGCGAGGCATCGTCCGCGACATCACGAAGGACAAGGAGCGAGAGCAGCGGCTAATGGTCATGAGTCGGATCCTCCGACACAATATCCGAAACAAGCTGACCGTGATACGGGGCAATTCGAGGCTCCTCAAGGAAGAACTCACCTCGTCTGAGCTCCCCGTTGATGCCACTAAGGGACATATCGATAGAATCGAAAACGCCTCGAAAGAACTCGACTCACTGGCCGAGCGGGCACGGTCGTTCGACCGTGTCATTGATCGAGACCTCCGAAGCGGGACAGTCCACCTCCGGCAGGTCTTCAATGATGTCCAAGATGACCTCACAGAACAGCACCCCAGAGTCACCATTGAAATCGCACCCACTGACGCGGAGGTTTCGGGTGACAGGATGGCTATCGACCTGATACTGGAGATTCTCCTCGAGAACGCTCTGGAATACAGTGACCTGGCCGACCCAACTGTCGAACTTACGGCCGAAGAGACACCGTCGGGACAGGTGACAGTCAGCGTCGATACCGATGGCTCCGCGATACCCGAGATGGAGCGCAATGTCCTGGCTTCGGAGACGGAAGGGCCAGTGGCACATAGCCGTGGGCTCGGACTGTGGGCAGTCATGTGGCTTGCCCGACGACTCGGCGGGTCCGTGACGATGGACGAGGACCACGACGACGGCGGAACACCAGTCAAGATCGTGTTTCCGCAGGCGCGAAGCGAGTAAGGAAGACGACTGCTTATTTTCCGTCCCGGTTCTGTCGCTCCATCTATAGTAACAATTGAAACGATTTAACACTGATCGCACTGCCGTCGTGCGATCAGGTGTGCATTGATTTTCAATGGCTACTATACCGCAATCCGGGATTTGATATCGCCACATATGGTTTATCGCGAGGCCACAGGCGGTCAAGGGCCAAACGGTAAGACCACGCGGTACGAGAGGTCCGCGTATGACACTGCGGGCACCACCGCTCTCTGCGGTTCACCAGCGATCCGACGCTTCGTTCACCGATTTCGGCGGGTGGGAGATGCCGGTCGAGTTCGAGTCGATCCGCACGGAACATGAGGCTGTCCGGAGCGAAGCCGGGAAGTTCGACGTTTCACACATGGGACAGATAACCGTGTCCGGGCCGGACGCGGCGACGCTGACACAGCGGCTGACCACCAACGACGTGACCGTGCTGGACCCGGGCGAGGCCCAGTACGGGGCCATCACAGACGAGGACGGAATTATGCTGGACGACACCGTCGTCTACCGATTGCCCGAAGGCGCGGCCGACGAGTTCCTGTTCATCCCGAACGCCGGGCACGACGGGGAAATGACCGAACGGTGGCTCTCTGAGCGGGACGAGCGGGGGATCGACGCGACGGTGACGAACCGGACCGAGGAGTACGCGATGATCGCCGTCCAGGGGCCTGACGCGCCGGACCTGCTGGCAGCCGAGACAGATGTCTCGCTCGCTGCCCTGTCGCGGTTCGAGGTGGCTGACGGGGCTGTCGCCGGTGTCGACTCGTTGATCGCTCGGACGGGATACACGGGCGAACGCGGCTTCGAAATCCTCTGTCCGCCCGACGAAGCCGAGGCGGTCTGGGGCGCGCTTGAGTGCCAGCCCTGCGGGCTCGGCGCGCGCGACACCCTCCGGTTGGAGATGGGTTTTCTGCTCTCCGGGCAGGAGTTCCACCCGGTCGACGAGCCCAGGACGCCTTACGAGGCCGGTATCGGCTGGACCGTCAAACTAGATACGGAGTTCGTCGGTCGGGACGCACTGGAGGGCGTCGCCGCTGACGGTCCCGAAGAGAAGCTCATCGGCATCGAACTCATCGACCGCGGCGTCCCGCGTCACGGGTACGACGTGACGACGCCGGACGGAGAGCCGATCGGTCACATCACCAGCGGTACGATGAGTCCGACGCTGGGAGCGCCGATTGCCCTCGCCTACGTCCCGACGGCGTACGCCCAACCGGGCGAGACTGTCCGCGTCGTCGTCCGCGGCGAACCGAAGAAAGCACGTACCAGGAGCACACCATTCCTCGATAGATGAGCTTCGACGTTCCCGACGACCTGCGATATCTGGAGTCACACGAATGGGTACGCGTCTCCGGCGACACCGCCGAGGTCGGCATCACGGCGTTCGCACAGGACGAACTCGGCGACGTGGTGTTCGTCGAACTGCCCGAGGCAGGGGCGGAGCTGACCGCGGGCGAGGACTTCGGCGTAGTGGAGTCTATCAAGGCCGTGTCCGACGTGTACGCCCCCGTCTCCGGCACCGTCACAGCAGTCAACGACCGGCTCCGCGACGAGCCGGAACTGCTGAACGAGGACCCGTTCGGTGACGGGTGGATGCTTGAGGTCGAGATAGCCGACGAGAGCGACGACCTGCTTTCACCCGACGCGTACCGCGACCAGATCGAGTAACCCTCGGTGGCAGCGGTCCCTGCGGGGGTGAAAGGAGTAACCTAATGTGGGCACGGTCGCTAGCTGTCGATATCATGTCACCCCGGCGCTACTGGGTGGTTCTCCAATGAGCGATAGTGACTCACACGCAACAGGCAGTCCGTACGCACCGCAGACGGCCGCAGAGACCGCGGCGATGCTCGATGCAGTCGGGGCCGACGACCTCGAATCGCTGTTCGACGTTCCCGAGTCCGTCGCCTTCGACGGCGAGTTCGGTATCGACGCCCGGAGCGAGCGGGCGGCGCGCCGGGAAGTCGCCGGCCTCCTGGGCCGCAACGCCGACCTCACCGAGTTTCTCGGCCGCGGCCACTACGACCACTACGTCCCGAGCGTCGTTGACGACCTCGCCGGCCGCTCGGAGTTCCTGACCTCCTACACGCAGTACCAGCCAGAGGTCGCACAGGGCTTTCTCCAAGCGTTGTTCGAGTTCCAGTCGATGCTGGTCGAACTCACGGGACTGGGCGTCGCCAACTGCTCGATGTACGACGACGCGACGGCGCTGGGCGAGGCGGCGACGCTCTCCCAGCGCGTCCGTTCGGTCTCGGGCGACCGGATTCTGGTTCCCGAGCACCTCCGGGAGGGCAAACGCACCGTTCTGTCGAACTACGCCGAAGGACCGGCCCTCACGGTCGAGTCATACCCGATGACCGACGGCGTCGTCGACGTGGCGGCGCTGGCCGACCAGATAGGCGACGACACCGCGATGGTGTACGCCGAGTCG
The DNA here is from genome assembly GCF_009741785.1 of Haloarcula sp. CBA1122. NCBI lineage: Archaea > Methanobacteriati > Methanobacteriota > Halobacteria > Halobacteriales > Haloarculaceae > Haloarcula > Haloarcula sp. CBA1122. The sequence goes on along the minus strand of NZ_WPCB01000035.1, from coordinate 9,560 downwards.
CCGACGGTCCGGGGCGTTATCGAGGAACGGCTCGGGGTTGTCGGCGACCTGGCCCACGACCACGAGGCGCTGTTCTGTCTCGGCTCGGACCCCATCGCGCTGTCCCTGCTGGAGCGCCCGGCCGATGTCGGAGCCGACGTAGTCGTCGGCGACGCCGCGTCGCTGGGGACCGGGACCGCCTACGGATTCGGCCTCGGAATGTTCGTCACCCGCGAGGAGTATCTGCGGCAGGTCCCCGGCCGGCTGGTCGGGGCCAGCGAAGACGCCGCCGACCGCCGCGCGTACACGCTGACGCTCCAGACGCGGGAGCAACACATCCGCAAGGAGCGGGCCACCTCCAACATCTGTACGAATCAGGCGTGGGTCGCGCTTCGGACTGCGATGCACGCCGCGTGGCTCGGCCCGGACGGACTGGTCGACCTCGCCGAGGACTGTGTGACCCGCGCTCGTGACCTATCTGACCGCCTCGACGACATCGTCGGCGTGAAAGCCCCGATTCACGGCCGCCACCACTTCCGGGAGTTCCTCGCCCGCACGGACCAGCCGGCCAGCGCAATCGTGGCCGACCTCGCGAGCGAGGGCTTCGCGGTCCACGCGGTCGACGACCACTTAGTGCAGGTGTGTGCGACCGAGACCACTGCTGACGCCACAGACGAGTTCGTGGCGGCGTTCCGGGAGGTGGCGAAGTGACACTCGCCTCGCGCTACTCGGCGAAACACCGTGAGACAAACCGCGTCCCACGAGCGTCACGCTCGACACGGGGGTGTCTCGCGTGAAATACGACCAGGCGCGCTGGACCGACGACAGCGACGACCGGTACGAGCCGCTGCTCTCGGAGAAAGCCAGCGAGACGGTCGACACCGAAGACTCGCCGCTGCCCGACGACCTGACGCGGGACTCGCTCTCCCTGCCGGACCCGGCCGAGCCTGAACTGGCCCGGCACTATACGCGCCTCTCGCAGATGAACTACGGCGTCGAGAGCGGGCCGTTCCCGCTCGGCTCGTGTACGATGAAGTACAACCCCTCCTTCACCGAGGACGTGGCTGCACGGGCGGACGCCGCCATCCACCCGGACCGGCCCGATTCGACGGTCCAGGGGACGCTGGCGCTGTGTCACCGCCTGCAGGACTACCTCGGCCGCATCGGCGGGATGGACGCGGTGACGCTACAGCCCCCGGCCGGCGCGGCTGGCGAGTTCACCGGGATACAGATAGCGAAAGCCTACCACCAGCATAACGACGACGAGCGCACGGAGGTCGTCATCCCGGACTCGGCCCACGGCACGAACTTCGCGACGGCGGCGATGGCCGGCTACGAGGTCGTCGAGCTCCCGAGCGGCGACGACGGCCGGGTCGACATCGAAGCGCTGGAGGCGGCTGTCGGCGACGACACCGCCGCGCTGATGCTCACGAACCCCAACACGCTGGGGCTGTTCGAGCGCGACATCGAGCACATCGCCGACATCGTCCACGACGCCGGCGGCCTGCTGTACTACGACGGCGCGAACCTCAACGCCCTGCTCGGGCGCGCTCGCCCCGGCGACATGGGCTTCGACGTGATGCACTACAACGTCCACAAGACGTTCGCGACGCCCCACGGTGGCGGCGGTCCCGGGGCCGGCCCGGTCGGCGTCCGCGAGGAACTGGCCCAGTTCCTCCCGAACCCACACGTCAGAGAGCGCGGCGGCAACTACGAACACTACGAGCCGGACAACTCCATCGGGAAGGTCCACGGCTTCTACGGTAACTGGCCGGTATTGCTCAAGACCTTTGCGTACATCGCCAGATTGGGCGACGAAGGCCTCCGAGACGCCAGCGCGAAGGCCGTGCTGAACGCGAACTACCTCGCTGAGCAGATAGAGTACGAGGTGCCATTTGGCCCGTTCCACCACGAGTTCGTCGCCAGCGCGGGCGAGCAGGACGCCGCCGACGCGGCCAAGCGGATGCTCGATTACGGCGTCCACCCGCCGACGACGAAGTGGCCCGAAATCGTCGACGAGGCGCTGATGACCGAGCCCACGGAGAGCGAAACCAAACGCTCGCTGGACCAGCTCGCGGCCGCGTTCAACGCCGTGGCCGGCGACTCCGACGCCGAACTGGCCGACGCGCCGTCGCGTCCGGCGGCGAAACGCATCGACCAGGCGACTGCGGCCCGAAACCCGCGGCTCTCCTGGCAAGCGCTTGACGACACGTAGCTGCTCGTTTCGACAATTGATACTCCCGCCCGAGCGTATATGCCACCCCGTTGTATAGCAGTTACAACGCAACGCTATGTCCGATACGCCGCACCTGTTGTACGTGGGTCTTGCCGACGCGGACACAGCCACACCTGACGCATCGGTTGCAGTTACGCCAGTCACCAGCGCGGCAGACGCGCTGTCGGAGCTGGCCGACCGCGACTACGCCGCCGTCATCTGCGAGCAAGAGCTCCCGGGGGACGAAACGGGTCTGGACGTGCTGGCGGCGATACGCGAGCAATACGACGCCCTCCCGATCGTTCTCTGTACGGCCGAACCGGACGGCGAGGTCGCCGCCCGTGCGACGCAGTTGGCCGTTACTGAGTACGTCCCGCGGAGCGATGTGGACCTGGCGACACGGGTCGGCGACATCCTGACAGGGACCGACACGAGCGCCGACAGTCCAGCCGATCCCATCGAGCGCAAGCACGAGCTACGGACGAACAACGCGGCGCTTCGGAAGCTAGCACAGCTCGCAACGGAAGACGGGCTCACGGAGACCGAAACGGTCGAACGAGTCCTCGAAATCGGATGCCAGCGGCTCGGCGTGTCACTTGGCTTTCTGAACCGGATCGCGGACGGGACACACGAGATCGCGGTAATGGTCGGCGATCACCCCCGCTTCGAGCCCGGGGCCACGACCCCGGTCGAAGATACCTACTGTGATCGGGTCATCGAGACCGGCGAGATGTACGAGGTCGCCGACGCTACCGACGTGGCGGGCGGTCCACCAATCGCCCAGAAAACCGGGATGTCCTGCTATATCGGGAGCGAACTCAGCGTCAACGGGACGACCTACGGGACGCTGTGTTTCGCCGACAGCGACCCGCGTCCGGAGCCGTTTTCGGACTCGGAGCAGGCGTTTCTCGAACTGCTGACCGAATGGATGAACCGCGAACTCGAACGCCGCCGCCGCGAGGACGAACTCGAACGATACGAGAACATCATCGAAGCGGTCGACGACGGCGTCTATGCGCTCGACTCAGAGGGGTATTTCGAGTTCGTCAACCAAGCAATGACCGACCTCACTGGCTACTCCGAGTCGGAGCTGCTCGGCGCCTACACCGGGTTCATCAAGAACGACGCCGTCGTCGAGCGCGCCGAATCAATCGTTCAGGAGATGATATTCGGGGACCGCGACGACGAGGAATCGTTCGAACTGGAGATCCAGCAGGCGTCGGGGAACTCATTCCCCGCCCAGGACCACATGACGCTGCTGTACGACGACGACGAGCGATTCGCCGGGACCGCGGGCGTCATCCGGGATATCACGGAACAGAAACGGCGCGACGAGGCGCTGTCCGGACTGCTTGATACGACTCGGTCGCTCATGCAGGCCAAGACACCCCAGGAGGTCGCCGAAACAGTCATCGAGGCGACTGAGTCGGATCTCGGGTTCGACCACTCGCTCGTCAGGCTGTACGACGAGGAGGCGGACACACTCCGACCGGTCGCAGCCAGCGACAAGGTCCCGGAACGACCGGTGTACGACGCCGACGAAGGGTTCCCCGGCGACGCGTTCCAGCGCGACGAGCCGCTGATCGTTGACGAGTTCGAGCGGATCGACAACTACGACTCCGACGTGCTGACAGCGGTGATGTACCTCCCGATGGGGGACCACGGAGTCGTGAGCATCGGTGCGCGACAGGGCCACGAGTTCACCGAGTCGGACGTCTCCGTCGGCAAGATTCTCGCGTCCAATGCAGCCGCCGCGTTCGACCGCGTCGAGCGTGAGCGAAGCCTGTTACGGTACGAGTCAGTGTTCGAGAACGTCCGTGACATGATGTACGTCCTCGACGACGAGGGTCGGTTCCAGCTGGTCACCGAACCGCTCGCGGAGTGGCTCGGCTACGAGCGGGCGACGCTTCTGGGCCAGCATCCGCGCGTTGTTCTCGACCAGGACACTATCGACGAGTTCGCCTGTCGTATCGGCGACCTCTGCCGCGCGGGCGGAACCGGGGCGGTCCAGCTCGAAGCGGCACTGGAAACGGCCAGCGGAGGGACGCGTCCGGCCGAAATCGAGGTCTCGCTGCTCGACGCGGACCAGTTCCGCGGCACTGTCGGCGTCGTCCGGGACCTGACCGAACTCAAGCAGGCGCGGGCAGAGCTGAAAGACGAGCGTGACCGGTTCTCGTACCTATTTAACACGCTCCCAGACGCCGTCATCGAAACGGAGACGGTCGCGGACGAGTCGGTCGTCAGGTCGGTCAACCCCGCGTTCTCCGACGTGTTCGGGTACGGCGAGGACACAGCCGTCGACAGCCCACTCTCCGACCTCCTCCGACCACCGGACACTGCACACGACGAACTGCCCCAGTTCGACGACCGACGGGCGAACGGCGACCCCTTCCAGACCGAACTCCGACTGATGACCGAGACGGGGTTCCGTGACTTCCTCTTCCGGGGCGTGCCGTACAGCCGGGACGGCGACAGCGTCCGCGGGTTCGGTATCTACACCGACATCACTGAGCAGCGCGAGCGCGAACGCCGGCTGAAACTGCTCAACCGCGTCCTTCGGCACAACCTCCGGAACGACCTGACTGTCGTCCTCGGGATGGCTGACGCGCTGGACGAGCGAATCGACGACGAGGACCAGCGAGCCATTCTCCACAGACTTCAGCGAAAGGCGGAGGAGATGGCGTCGCTGAGTGAGCGGGCGCGCGACATGGAGCGTTCCGTTCGCCGCGACCAGTACGGCGCGGCCCCGGTCAACGTGCCCGCAACCGTTACGGATACCGTATCCTCGTATCACGACGAGTATGCCGGTGAAATCAAAACAGACCTCCCGGATGTGTCGGTTACGGCGGGTGATGGGCGGCTCCATCGAATCCTCGGTGAACTCCTCGAAAACAGCCTCGAACACGCCGGCGACGACCCGTCGATTAGCGTCGACGTGACGGCCGACCAGCGAACCGTCTCAATCACTGTCGCCGACGACGGCCCGGGGATTCCACAGCACGAACTCGACGTCGTGACCGGCGACGAACCGATTACACAACTCCGTCACGGGACCGGCCTCGGCCTGTGGCTGGTCGTCTGGGTGACCGAAACCTACGGCGGCACCGTCGACTTCGCTAGCGGTCGGGACGGCGGGACAGTCGTCACGCTAGAACTGCCTCGGTTGGATACTTAGATGGCGTCGCGGATCCGGTCGGCGAGCACGCTGTACTGCTCCGTGCCCGTCCCCTTCTGAACCACGGCAGTGACGCCATGTTCCGCGGCAGCATCTGCGACGTCGTCGTACTCGCGGGCCGTAAACAGCAGGAACGGGATGTCGACGTCGTTCTCCCGGAGCGCGGCACATAGCTCCATCCCGTCGAGCCGGGGCATCTTGTAGTCACTGACGACGGCGTCGAAATCGCCGTCAGTTGCCAGGTCCAGTGCCGCCTCTGGGTCGGCTTCCGTCGTGATCTCGAACTCGTCTTCCTGTCCCAGAAACGTCCCGACGATGTCCAGAACGTCTACGTCCTCGTCTACCAGTAGGACCTCGATACTCATCGGTTCTAGGTCCGTGGTTCCCCGGTAAAAACTCTCGGTCACCGCATCGCATCCAGGTTGACGACGATGTCCTTGTCCACGGTAATCCACGTCGATAGCTTGGCAATGCCGGAGAGCCCCCGCGGTGACACGGTACAGCGGTCCGGTTCGCCGGTGTACTCAACCACGGTCATCGACAGGTCGTGCGGGGCCTGCGTTCGCTCGGCGGTCGCGTTTCCCGCACCGTCCGGGTCGAGACTCATCGGTAATGGATACCTCTCAGGGACGGTGTAAAACGGCTGCTAAGAGGTCTCTATACCGCTCCGGAGAGCTATGCCGCCTGGCCGGTGTCGACTTCGCCGTCGATGCGGACGAACCCGTAGTCACACTCCGGGCAGTGCCACTTGATCTTGGTCCCCAGGTGCATCGTCGTGCTCGCGACCTTCCAGAAGTCGCGGTACTCTTCGCATTCAGGACAGTAGTGTTCGAGTTCGAGGCCCATATCCAGTTGTTTCCGCGGGGGTACAGTTGAATTTCCCGGTTCCACTCGGGGCGTCGAAGGGGGCAAACCGCTCGAACCCCTGTATCCCAGTATGATTCCGAGTGCGTACGAGCCGACTCATCCGACCGAACTGGCCGTCGACGCTGAATCGCTGCCGCCGTCGGCGACCGAGACGGCGACGTTCGGCATGGGCTGTTTCTGGGGGCCAGACGCCCGCTTCGGCGCGACACCGGGCGTGGTCAGGACACGAGTCGCTACGCCGGCGGCACCGACCTGGACCCCAGTTACTACTCGCTGGGCGACCACACCGAGGTCGTCCAGGTCGAGTACGACCCCGAGGCGGTGCGCTACGAGGACCTGCTTGCCGTGTTCTGGGCGAACCATACGCCGTTTTCCGCCCCTCGGAAACGCCAGTACCGCGGCGTGGTGCTGGCTCATAACGATCAGCAGCGTGAAACCGCCAAGCGGACGCGCGAGGAACTCGAATCGCGGACGGGTAGGTCAGTCGAGACGGCCATCGAAACCCTCGACCAGTTCTACCTGGCGGAAGACTACCACCAGAAGTACGAACTCCGCTCGACGCCAGTGGTCGCCGATGAACTTGAAGATATCTACGGCGATGCGTTCGTCGATTCGACGGTCGCCGCCCGGCTCAACGGCTTCGTTGCCGGCCACGGGGACGACGCCGAGCGCGAGGCGCTGTTTGCCGAACTGGATATCTCACCGGCTGCGCTCTCAGAGGTCCGCCGCCGGCTCTGAACACGGAGCTAGCGGTTCACAGTCGCCACGGGGCTCGGCCGCCCGCGCGCCCCAACGATTCGCCCACGGCTATAAGACGCTGGCAGTGCCAGATCCAGCTATGACTATCTACACCGGCCGCGGCGACCAGGGCCAGACTGATCTCCGGAACATGGAGCGGGTGTCGAAGGACAGCCGCCGCATCGAGGCGTACGGCACCGTCGACGAAGTGAACGCACTGGTCGGCGTCGTCAGGCCGACCGGCCACGATGACATCGACGAAAAGCTCCGCGTCATCCAGAACCACCTCCACATCGTTCAGGCCGACTTCGCCAACCCCGACCCCGACGAGGACGACCCACGGATACAGGAGTCCCACGTCGAGACGCTCGAAGACCTCATCGACGAGGCCGATTCGGAGCTTGACCCGCTCGAATCGTTCATCCTTCCCTCCGGATCGGAGCCGGGGGCGAAGCTCCACCACGCCCGCGCGGTCTGTCGGCGCGCAGAGCGCCGCTGCGTCTCCTTTGCTGCCGAGGAGGCCGGTGTCAACGAGACGGCTATCATCTACCTGAACCGGCTCTCGGACGCCCTGTTCACGCTCGCCCGCCTCGTCAACAAGCGGGAGGGCATCCGCGAGGAGAACCCCGAGTACTGAGACGACACCTCCCGCGCGGCCGCCGTCAGTACCGCGTCGGCGACGGCGGTTCGCAATAGCAAAGTGACCGGCCCGGAAGGGTGAGGTATGAAAGCGACCGCGAAGGCACATCCGATTCAGGGGCTGGTCAAGTACCACGGGATGCGAGACGAGGAACTGCGACTGCCGTACCACGACAGCATCTCCGTCTGTACCGCACCGAGCCACTCGAAGACGACGGCCGCCTTCGACCCGAACCGCGAGGAGGACGTGTACGTCATCGACGGCGAGGAGGTCACCGGCCGCGGGGCCGAGCGTATCGACGCCGTCGTGGACCACGTCCGCGACCTCGCGGACATCGACCACGGCGTCCGCTTCGAGTCGGCGAACAACTTCCCGACGAACATCGGCTTTGGCTCCTCCTCGTCGGGCTTTGCCGCCGCGGCAATGGCCCTCGTTGAGGCGGCGGGCCTTGACATGACACGACCGGAAATATCGACCGTCGCCCGGCGCGGCTCCTCCTCGGCCGCTCGCGCGGTGACGGGCGCGTTCTCCCACCTGCGGACCGGCATGAATGACAAGGACTGTCGGAGCGAGCGCATTGAGACGGACCTCGAAGACGACCTGCGGATCGTCGCCGGGATGGTCCCATCCTACAAGGAAACCGAGGAAGCCCACAAGGAGGCTGCCGAGAGCCACATGTTCGAGTCGCGGATGGCCCACATCCACGGCCAGATCTCGGACATGCGCGACGCGCTGTACGACGGCGATTTCGACGCCGTCTTCGACCTCGCCGAGAAGGACTCGCTGTCGCTGGCCGCCGCGACGATGACCGGTCCCGCCGGCTGGGTGTACTGGCAGCCTCGCACCATCGAGATTTTCAACGCCGTCCGGGAGCTCCGGAACACCGAGGACGTGCCGGTGTACTTTTCCGTCGACACCGGCGCGAGCGTCTACATCAATACGACTGAGGAGTACGTCGGCCGCGTCGAAGAGACGGTCGCCGACTGCGGCGTCGACACCCGCGTCTGGGATGTTGGCGGCCCCGCACAGATTCTCGACGAGGACAAGGCGCTGTTCTGAACCGGCACTGATCGAATCGTCGCTCCCGAGCACAGGGTTAACCCGACGCCGTCCTAACCGGAGAACACAATGCGCGTCGCCGTTCTCGGAGCCGGATACGCCGGGCTCACGCTCGCCAGAAAGCTCGAACAGACTCTCCCCGATAGCGTCTCGCTTGTCGTCGTCGACGAGGAGCCCGAACACCTCGTCCAGCACGAACTCCACCGGGTCGTCCGCCGGCCGTCGCTGGCCGACGAGATCACTGTCGACCTCGACGCCGTCCTCGACTGCGAGGTCCGACAGGCAGCGGTCACGGACGTATCGCCCGACGAAGGGACGGCGACGCTGGACGGTGCTGAGACGCTGTCCTACGACGTGGGCGCGGTGTGTCTCGGTGCACGAACGGCCTTCTACGATCTTCCGGGCGTACGCGAGCACGCGACGCCGCTGAAGCGCCTTGCCGACGCCCACGATATCCGCGAGCGGTTCCTCGAACTCGGTGACGGCGACCGGGTGGTCGTCGGCGGCGCTGGCCTGTCTGGCGTGCAGGTAGCCGGCGAACTGGCCGAAATGGCCTCGGACAGCGACAGCGAGGTCCTCCTGCTCGAACAGGAAGACGCCGTCGCACCGTCGTTCCCGGCGTCGTTCCAGTCGGCGGTCCACGACGCGCTGGTCGACGCTGGTGTGACAGTCAAGACCGGAACGGGCGTGGCTGGGGCCGATGCTGACACCATCGCGCTCGAAGACGGCTCGGACCTGGCGATGGACCAGTTCGTCTGGACCGGCGGTATCGAGGGGTCGCCGGCACTCGACGCCGACCGCCCCGTCGTCCGGGCGGACCTCCGACTCGGCGAGTCGACGTTCGCCGTCGGCGACGCCGCCCGAGTCGTCGACCGCGACGGCGAGGC
>NZ_WPCB01000063.1:0-15239 GCF_009741785.1 Haloarcula sp. CBA1122 | reverse complement strand
CAGACGGACCCTTGTGGGGTTGAAGCCTAATATCGGTGCAACCAGACTTGCGCTCACCGAGCGTTTCAGACGGACCCTTGTGGGGTTGAAGCCTTGAGATGCGGGTTGACACCAGCGGCGGCGGGCCGGTTTCAGACGGACCCTTGTGGGGTTGAAGCAACATCAAGCGCCAAGCGATCAATGAGGCGCTTCGGAGTTTCAGACGGATCCTCTGTTGGATTGAAACTTGCACCACCCTGCGAGTGTTCCCCGAGGTGGTCTGGTCTCAGACAGACGGTTGTGAAGTTGAAGCTGTCACGTCTACCGTTTACTCCGGAAGCGGTGGTGTGTCTCTCGCTGCTGACCACCAATCACAGCCAGCGAGTCGGCACATTGGTTAGACGCTCGCGACCGTGCTCCCGACCCAGACACCAAGCGCTGCGCCGGCGATCCCCAGTCCCAGCAGCGCGTAGTTCGCGAGCGGGTTCTTCGCTTTGACTAAGTCAAGCGAGTAGCGCGTCTCGTCGACGGGACTTAGTGGCCGGACGCCCGCCGGCGTCAGTGCGTCGGCGGCGACGTGTGAGGCGATGGTTCCGGCACCGACGATGAACCCTGTCATGGCTGATACGACGGGGCCAGTGATGGTAAGCGCCACCGTACCCGACGCCGTGAGCACGCCGACCAGCAGCGCGAACCAGACCGTGTGGGTCAGGCCGCGGTGCGTGACACCCGGTACCCGCTGATCGAGATCAGGCACCATCGCGAGGGCAACCGCCGTGGCTCCGGCCATGAGGGCGAGCTCGACGAAGCCGGCGGCAATGAGGAGCGCGCCGGTTGGGGCAACAAAGAGTAGCGCTGCGCCGTAGTGGCCGTTCTGGTACATCGGCCTACAACTCGTCCATCAGCTGCTCGGTCTTCTCGCGCCGGGCCGCGGCCTCGCGGACCTCGTTCAGTCCATCGACGTTTAGGTCAACGTGCATTCCGCCGTCACGACTATCCTTTTTGATGACCTTCCGCCGCTCCAGTTCCGATGCGGCTTTCGAGACATCACTGGTCGTCGACACGCCCAGGCGCTCGGCGACGGCGTCGTAGGACACCCAGCTGCCCTCGTCGATGATGGTTGCGAGCACGCCCTTGATGTACCGCGGTGAGCAGGTCGCCTCCTCTTTTGCGCCATCGATGTACCCGGACAGCGTCGTCCTCAAGGAACGACTCGTAGTCGGCCAGGGGTTCCAGCGTTTCCGGCTGCTGGTCGCGAAGTCGATTGTTCTCGGCTTCGAGTTCGTCCACACGTTCACGAAGCTCGGTAGTGTTCTCACCAGTAGCGCCGGCGTCCGGAGCCGTTACGTCAACATCCACATCGAACGCACTGGCCAGTTCCTGGACGTGCTCAGCGGCCCCGTCGAAGGCTGCTCGGACTTCTTGGACCTCGGCCTCCAAGTCGGCGACGTCGTCCTGGAGTCCATCGCGCTCGTCGCGGAGCTCGTCGATAGTCGCCTGCTGTTCGTCAAGACGCTCCTGGAGACCGTCGCGCTCGGACTTCAGTTCCGATACGCGCTCCTGCAGGTCCGCCACACCTTCCCCAACGTCTTGGGCAGCGGCTGGTGCGGCATCACCACTGTCAGCGAGATTTTTCAGCGCATCGCCGAGTCGCGAGGTATCGGCCAATTCCTGCTCCAGCTCCTCTTTCTCCTCGCGTAGGCGCTCATTCTCTTCACGGAGCTGTTCAAGTTCGTCCTGGCGTTGCTCGCGACGCTCGCGCTCGGCCTCGACCTCCTCCTGAATGTCCTCGAGGACGTTGCTCAGTTCGTCGGGAGTCTCGGGGAGCTCGAACGACTCTTCGCGAGGGTCCGGCGACCGGCGCTTCCGGACCTTCGTCGGGCCCACGAGGTCGCCGTCCGTGATGGACTCGCCGCGCGCGAGGATCTCCCCGGTGCCTAGATTGGCCAGTTCCTCCTCGGAGCAGCGCAGCGCGTCAGCCGTCCGGTCAACGTCCTCATCACCGGGTTTGTGGGCGATGTAGTCATCGCATAGCTGGATGATGCCGTTGTGCAAAAATGCCCGGCGCTGGTAGCCCGTGATGACCGAGATACCCTTGTTGCCACCCTCCGTAGCGACCTTGATGAGTTGCCCCCGACAGCGCTTGACGTGTTCGTCGAGTTTAGGCTCCGGAGCGCTGTCTTTCGGGGCCATGTAATGGACCTCATCAACAGCGAGTAGCGACTTCGTCCGGTCGCCGCTGCGGTACTTCTCGTGGGCCCGGTCGTTTAGGCTTCGGACCGCCCGGGCCGCCGCTTCGTGGACCCGGCTGCCCTCGGCCTCGTAGTCGGCATAGGTGCTGACATCCAGCAGGACCTTCATGCCGCGATCGAGAACCCACGAGCCCAGCTGGTCGAGATCCTCCAGCCCGACGGCGAGGTCGACGCCGTCCTCTTCGCGAGCACCGACCACGACGATATCCTCGTCTTCGAGGCGGACTGGCGACAGCGCCCCCAGTCGTTCGACGATGAGCGTCGGGATGGCCACGTCGGCGAGGTCCTCCAGGATGACCGCCAGTGTGTTGCTCTTTCCAGTGCCGCTGGTCCCCTCGACGGACAGCCGGAAGTCCTGCTCTGCAACGGGGTCGAACTGGACATCGCCGAGCGTGACAGTCGAGTCGGTCATCTTTTCGGGGCCGAGTTGGGCCTGCTCAGGCATCGTCTTTCTCTCGCGGGTCGTCGGCAAGCTCATAGAGTCCGTTGTTGTAGAGATTGACCACATGATCGTGCTCCTCCAGCCGCTGTAGTCGTTGTCCGAGGTATGTACTTGTCACCTCACGCGCGCCTTCATCGGCCATACGGTCGCGTGCGTAGGCTGGTGTTACACGCCCCTCACGGAGATAATCCAACAGATCTCGGTCGACGTCACGGAGATCATCATCGTCCAACGCCATAGGGTTCGTTTCTTCGGCTTGCATTACAAGCTTACTCTTCAATCCGTTCGTGTAAAAAGCTTGCTACGGGAGTTGCCTATACAGGTTTGTATCACAAACTATTAGTGCAAGGCCGCTATACTATGAAGTAGAGACGCCAGGTGCCACAGAAAGTGGCCGACTGTTCCAGCAGTCGACCGGTGTCTCGTGGAGCCGAGACATGCAAGACTACATCGCACCCACCGAAAAGAGTACTGTTCCCGACGGCGCTGCGCTCGTCGGCACCGATTCCGAGGGTCGCAGCCACTACTACATGGCAGCTGCCGCTTATGACGAGCGCGTGTTCGTCGTCGACGGCGACGCCGTCCAAGTCTTCGACCTCGCCGACACTGGCCGTGACATCGACGATTGGGTCCGCCACGTCAAGGCGTGGGACGACCTCCGCTACGACGAGGGCTTCGGCGAGATGCTCGCCCGCGCCATGGAGGCCGGTGCGTGATGGTCGAACAGAACCTCACTCACCGCGAGGCACGCAACATCTCCCATGACACAGACCTGCCCGACGCCGAGTCCGAAATACTGCGGGACCTCCTCGCAGATGATGAGGTCTTCGCAGCGCTGGTGACCGTCCAACAGAACGCCGTCCTCGTCAGCGGGGGTGAACACGACGTCGGCGACGATGTCGAACGGCTTGCCGGCGAGGCTGCCGGGGCAGCTGGGGCAGCCATCGACGAGGTCGTCACGGCTCGAATCGACGACGCTCAGCGCATCGGCGACCTTGCCGAGGAGCTCAACGAGTCGTGGCTCATCGCAACGAAACTCTACCAGGCCGGCTACGAAACCACCGAAGCACTGGCCGGTGTGTCGCAATCGGCGCTGGTCGACGTTGTGCCACACAGCGCGGCGGCTCGCGTGCAGGCGACACTGGACACGCAGGAGGTGAGCGGCGATGCTGATGCGTGAGGGCGACCACCTGCCGCTTCTCGCGCAAGACCCTGTCCTCTGGTGGTGGTTCGATGCCGAGTGAGCAGACTCTCGACACTGCCGACGATCGCCCGCAGCTCCACGTCGGCGACCACGTCCACGACCGCGAGAAGGATCGTGATGCGCCGCTGGTCGTCGTTGCGACGCTGGCCGCCCGCGCCGACGAGCACGAGTGCTACGACGGTACGACGGTTGCCGACTACAACGAAGACTACCCAGCCGACGACCGCGTCGTCGAGGCCGTCTTCGCCCAGCGGACCACCGTCGATATCGAACGCGTCCAGCGCTACGCCTACCCGCGTTCACGACTCCAACTGGAGACGCCGGTTCATGACGACGAGGAGGCTGAGAACTGATGGCGGCAGCTGTCGACATCGACGCCCTCACCCAGCTGGACCAGCGCGATGTGGCGGCACTGACCGAGCACATGGACGTCTACCCGGACGACCCCGCCACCCGCGACGAGCAAGTCGCGGTCTACAACCGCGGGCAGCGCTACATCGTCACGCCCCACGTTCCCTGCTGTGACTGTCCGGACATGATCCACCGGCGACCCTCCGGTGGCTGCAAGCACATCCGACGCGTCGAGTTCGCACGCGGCGAGCGCGCAATCCCCGCCGGGGTTGATTACGACGCTATCGACGATGGCCTACACATCGATACCGGGGTGTCCCGATGAGTCCGGACCAGACCGACGCGGTCGTCGTACGACGCCAGCCACTCCGGGGGCCAGCCCAGCGGGACCGTTACGAACCGCGTGACGAGGGCGGCTGGCGTCGCGTTGAGGAGCGCTGGAACGGTTGTCAGTGGGTCTACGTTGGATCGGAGATTGTCGATAGCATCGACATCGAGGGCGCGGAGGTCCTGGCATGACCGAGATGCAGTACGGGCAGGGCCACATCGACTGGGCCCACGTCGAGCTGACGCCGCTTTCGTCGCTACGGCTGGGTGTGTACGTGCCGCTCCCACGCGACCGACTCGCGTTGTTGGCGTACCGACGGTCGAGCGGGGTCGAGGTCGATCTCAAATGAAGTCCTTCGCTGACCCGTCAACGACGTTCGAACTCGTCTTCGAGGAGGCCTCGGTCGGGCAGGGCGGGCTGACCGCACGCCGGCCGACCGGCGAGATTCGGTGTACCGAGTGTAGGGCTGTGGCGACGAACATCGACGACTTCCCACACGAGCAGTGGTGCCCACAGCGGTTCGTTCACTCGCAGTGGTACGCTGAGCAGCTGCTTGACTGATCCCACCGCTTCGGGTACTGGAGTAGACTTTTATCCGACCTATCGTCACAGTCGCGGATATGGTAGCCAACCGGGAGATATTTGATTCCAATTGTCCTTACAGGGGAGGCACCATCTCGACGCCGAAGCCAACTGTGTGTACTCGCGCGCGAGGCAATTACTCCTGATACCAAGACGTAACATGGCTATCACATGGTCCAACCATTGGTACGCATAGACTTCAATGAGGAGTAAACCGAATATAACTAAAAGACAAGATTATCGTTTTCCGACCACTATATAAAGCTATTATCGAAGATAGTACCCACGGAGCAGGTTTTATATAATCGGGACTGTTGGAATCATATGTACATGACAGAAATGACTGATCGTGGTGATGGACATCCCGACAACAAAGACGGGCCACCACTTGAGCATTTCAGGAAAAAACTTTCCGCCAGTGGTAGCGGCGGCGGCGTATCGCTCCACTTTGATGCACACTTTGCCTCTGAATACCAGCTCGATCCAGAGACAGAGGTTGATGTCCAAGTTGTGGAAGAGAACGGGGATGTCAAGCTTGAGATCAGAAATATCCCCGCAGGCTTCACGTACAACGACTTGGAGGAGTTCGCTGATGCACGAGGCTGGCTCAAGACAGATGAGTACGCCTCTGAAGACACGGATGAGTGGTACCTCACCTACCGAAGTGAGAGCGAAGCGGTCCGGATCGAAATCGACTCCGAGTCACAAATCAACGGGAGTGTGGTAAACAATGTGATCATCCAAAGCGATCCCATCGATGTCACCGGGGACAAAGAATTGTACAACCGGCTGTGTGCACAGGCAGTCCGAAAGGACCTCCGTGTCCAAGTAGATGATACCAAAGGACTCTGGAACCAACTCCGTGGGTCGCCAGATTACGAAACTGACGACGCCCCCAGTGAAGAGACGTTTGAACAGTTGAGCAACGCTGCAGAACAGGTCCGCGCGCAGTTGGTCTGTCAACGTACATCGCTGAAGACCACCGTTGACGATCTCGAAGAGATTGTCAGCGAAATGGAATCCGCATACAGCGAGTTGGCAGATAACTAATCCTCTGCCTCACATTCCTTGAGCAAATCCGTTACAAGCTGTTTGACTACGCGGCGCGTTGGGTCCTCCAGAGCATCGATCTGTCGCTGTTCAAACTCGGCTCTCTCGATACTTCGGAGTACTCCTTGACGCTCTTGTCGATCAAGCCAGCCAGCCCCAATATCATCTTCTAGTACTGTTGTTAGTTCTGCAAAAATATCTAAGCCGCATTCTTTCGCGGCTAGTTTCCAGTCTTCGACCATGTCCTCTTTTTCACGACTGGCAAGTACGATTACCGCGTCAGCTGGTTGAATGACTGTCTGCAGCTCGTCCGTTATTTTACCTGGTGCATCGGCCAAGACAAGTCGCTCGTCTCGCCCCTCAAACATAGCTTGCCGTTCCTCAGCACGCTCTTTGGACCACTCTACGTCCCGTTTTTGTTCGACCTCATCGTTGGTGTCGACAAGCGCTGCCAGTGAATTATCTGTGACATCCAATGGCATCCATGTGAATGAGATATTGTATGAGCGATTTCGTTTACGTTCTCGGATAACCTGAATCATGCAGGCAGTGAATGTACTCTTGCCAGAATGAGGGGGCCCACAGACCACTACTTTCATACAACATAATCATGATATCCAAAGGTAATATCATTTGGGACGAACAAAAATACGTTTCCGGACATCACGCACCCATTTATATACCACGCTATCATCAGTCGCTGACATGATTGCGGACCGGTCGGTCTTTGACGACACGTACGCCCCGCAACGCCTCCTCCACCGCGACGCTGCCGTCGACCGGCTTGCCACTGCGCTCGCACCCACAAAGCGCGGCCAGCAAGGCGATGACCTCCTCATCGAGGGGTCGCCCGGCGTCGGGAAGACTGTCCTGGCGCGACACACACTCAGCCAGCTGTCCGAGCGCCACGATCTCGACTACACCCACGTCGAGTGTATGGGAGCGTCGACGGCGAGCATCATCCGAGAAGTACTGGCGGCGGTCGGGCCCAAACCCGCTACCAACACACCACTCGAAGACCTGTGTCTCTCCTTGCGCGAGCGTGTTGAGGACCCGTTGGTGGTTATCCTCGACGAGGCCTCTGGCATCCACGACACCAAGGCGCTCGACCGGTTGGCCGACGTCACCGGCATCTCGCTGGTGGTCATCTGCTACAACGCTGCCGAGTGGCTGACCCACGCCCCCAGACGGATCACCCACCGGTTGCACGGACAGACGCTGACGCTGGATCGCTACGGCACCGATGAGCTGGCCGACATCCTCGAACCCCGCGCCGAGAAGGGGCTGGACTATGGCGTCGTCGCCCGACGCCAGCTCGAAATGATCGCCGACGAGGTCGCTGGCATCGCCCGCTTCGGGATCTACTCGCTGCTGGCCGCGGCGACGCTGGCACAGGATCGGGACCACCACACCGTTCGCGATGAGGACGTCGCCGGCGCGTATCCACTGGCCCGGGAGTGGATGCGGCAGGCAGCGCTGGACTCGCTGTCGTTCCATCACCACCTGCTCTACGCGCTGGTACGGGACGCCGTGGAAATCGACGGCGAGACGCTGCACGACCGCTACGACGCTGTCGCCGACAGGATGTACGACGGCCGCTCGCGAACGCCACTGGCGGAGCGGTCACAGCGCCGGAAGCTCCGGAAGCTCGATGAGTACGACCTTGTTGAGCGGCTGGGCTCAACGCGGGATCGTCGGTATGCGGTTATCGACCAGAGTGTCCGATCAGGCTACGATATCGACCTGAGTACAGAGCTACAACCTGGTACGTAAAACAGATAATTGGGCAAACACTTTTCCGGCCGCTGGGTGAGGGCTGAAACATGGACCCACAGGACATCAGAGAGGACCCTGCAGGCGCTGCGACTGACGTGTCCGCGCTTCGGAAAACTGTTGTCGAGTTCGAGGAGGACATCGCCGACGGGCTGACCGGCGGGTACTACGACCTCGGGACAGATCTTAACCTCAACGCCATCGCCATCGGAATGGGGCTGGCCAACATCAAGTACGACCCCGAAACGTTCCCGGCTATCGTGTACCATCTCGATGACGGACGGCCGACGGTCATCATCTTTGAGGACGGGCACCTCTCGGTCATCGATGCTGACAGTGCCGACGCCGTCCAGGAGGCCGTCACGATCACCGCCGAACGGATGGGCGAACTCGGATTGTATCAGGGCGATGCCCCCGTCGAAGATGATATCGCGGTCACCGAGATCGACGCGTAGGCCCCGACTAAATTATTCGGACATCTAGCACCTTTTTAAACAACAGCCACCCCTCGGTGTGGTGTGTATGCCACAGAAAATGAGTATCCGGGACTACGCCGGCAATGAAGTTGAGGTACGCCAGCAGGGCCGCAGCGAGGATGGCCACCGCCTGAAGGTCACCCATCCTGATGGCCGGCGCTGGATCTGCCAAGTCAGTCTGTCCGGTGAAGTGGACGTCGAGAGTACCTACCGCGGTGGGGAACTGGCCGATATCGAGACGCCCGACTGGCTGGAAGATGAGCTGTCGATGATCGCACAACCCGCGTGAGAATGTCACGACTCGCCGACGAGCTCGTCGAGATATTCGTCAAAATCAACGTCATCGTCGTGGTATTCGGCGCGATGTTCGTATGCCAAGCGGCCGCGCTCTGTCAGTTCGTACAGACCCGAGTCTTCGTAGGGGCCGATCTTCTCTACGAGATCATAATCCAGCAAATACGGCATCCGCTGGTTGATGTAGTTTCGCGCTCGGTCGATATCGAGCGCGATGTTCGCCGGGATATTTCGTCCATCCCGCAGCACGGACAGGATGAGGAAATCGGTCTCGGTGAGTTTCAATTCATCAGGCAGTTTCACAGCCATCACTATCATACCGTTGGTAAGGACTGGTTAAATAACCGACGCCAACGATACTAAAGTGACTAAGCGGCGCTAAGATTAAGTGGCCCCTGACTCATAGATAGAACTGGAAGCCGAACCCTACTCGCCAAAAGCGGCCCTCGAATGGTGCCCTAACACCTCGGGCCGTGGCTTCCGAAGCCTGTAAGGGCGATTCCGGAAACCATGCAACAATCCAATCACCGGGCTCATAAAAGTGAGCCCAACACGACGAGTACAGCCCGCCGCACGAGCGGCGATGATTCTCCAGAAGACGATGTCGACGCAAAAACGGACTCGCGCGAAGACGCGAGTCACCCGGAGAGGACTCAGATAGGGGCCGGGTCCTCCACGCTGACGGACGACCCGCAGTCAAAAAACACTGTCCGCGCGTGTCCGGAGTGCGACACGACGGCCATCACCGCCCGCTCGGGTGACAAGCTCCGAGGCCGGCCCTCGGACGACCACTACGCGTGCCGGCACTGCGGGGCCACCTTCGACGATCCCATTGAGCGCGAGCGGCAGGCCACGCCCGGCGATCCCGGCTACATCGCGGGCAAACTCGCGAAAGCCGACCCCGACGATGTCAGCGCTGACCACGTCGGTGAGCCGATGACCGACGGTGGCAAATACGAGTGTGACGCCTGTGGAGATACGTTCCAGACGCTCACGAAACTCCGTATCCACGAAAAAGACGACTGCCCGCAGCGCGAGACGTTCACCGAACTCAACCCCGACAGCGACGGTGTGGGGCTAGACGCCGCCGAGGGCCTGCTGACCTGCCGGAGCTGTGACCAAGAGTTCCCTAACGTTCGGTATGACCAGCGGACCAGCTTTGCCGACGGTAACTTCCATATCATCGTCGAGTTCGAGTGTCCCGGCTGTGGGTTCGACAACGAAAACCGCATCGTCGCGACCGGCGTGGACCGAGACAATCTCGACGACCTACCCGAGCACCTTCACCCCGACGACGAGGAGATAGCCACCGACGGCGGGATCACTGTTGAGGGCAAGCGACCCGAAGACGTTATCGAGCAGGTCACCCGCAGCGCTGAGCCAGCCCTCGCCAGCGATGAGCTCAACGCGCTCGAGCGCGTAGCTGACCATCTCCGCGATGCGGACCACCCAGCCGGCGCCAGCGTCGACGAACAGCTCACCGACACCCGCATCGAGGCCGCCTCGAAACTCCGCACGCTCGCGGATGATCTCGAACGCGCGGCGCGACACTCGGTGGCCGACGATGTCGACGTGTCCGTGCATGTGACCGTCGAGGAGACGTTCCGTGGCTCGTGGGGTGATGACTGATGTCGGAACCCTCCGCGTGCGCCCGCGAGCGCCAGCACACCATGCCAGAGGCGATGGCCTGTATCAAAGACCCGACCGGTGTGCTGCTCGCGCCGACGGCCGACATCCAGCTCACCACGCTCGCGAACGTCACAGTCGCGACGACTGAGTCCGAGGAGTGGATCAAGAGTAACGTCGTGGTCGAGCGGGAGGCGTGGTGCTGATGGCCGGCGCAATCACCCGTGACGAACGACGCCATCGGATCGAGCAAGACGACGGCGACCTCGACGACACCGTCTACCGAGTCCGGACAAGCGGCCGCGGCGACATCTGCTACCACGACGACCCGGACTGTGCCGACCTCACGGCCGACGATCCAGCGGACATGACCCGGCGGGAGTGTCACCGCCGGCTGTATCCGGCCTGTACGAAGTGTGTCCTCGACCAGCCACACGGTGGTCGTAGCGACCAGCGGCCCTCGCTGCGGCACAAACTCGATGAGGTCGACTACGAGTTCGAATGGGACCGCAAGCACGGCGAGGAGGTGGTGTAGATGGCAGCCACATCACGCCAGCCTGCGGCGCGAAGCCACCCACCGAACGAAGATCTCTCGTGGGATCTGGACCAGCTCCCGCTGCCGGCCGACCAGTCCGCGACCGCCGCCGCACTGGCCGCTCTCGATGAGGCCGACAACGGGCAGCGCAAGACGGTCAAGCGTGTCCGGGCGGCACTGTGTGGCGAGATTCCCGCCGACGAACCGCGCCCGATTGACTGGCTGCGGGCCATCCAACACACCGGCGGTGACCTCGTCGTAGTGACCTGGTCGAGCGCTGGGTTCAACGAGATCGAGTACGTTCCCGATGAGGGGCGGTTTTTCGTCGCCGGCTACTCGTCGCTGGACCGACTCCAAGGCGAGGACCCATACTTTCGCGAGGTCGCTACCCGGTCCGCTGCGAAGGATCTTCTCCATGGAGCGCCCCGGGCTGTGACCACTGACGAAGCCACGCTGGTCGAGGGAGGTGCGGACTGATGGCGGTCGCTGACTGCCAGGACTGCTCGTGGTCCGAGACTGCGCAGGATCTCGTGTCGGCGAGCGACGAAGCTGAGCGCCACGAACGTAAGGAACGGCACGATGTCGAGGTCAAGCGCGTTGCGACGGACGGTGGCGTGAGCCGTCGCGACGCCATCGCGACCACGGCCCAGCTGACCGGTGTCGGCGACCAAGACACTACCTGCCAACACGGCATCGTTGGCTGTCCCGGACCAGAGGGCGACTGGCTCGACAGCTGTGTTGAGTGCTTTTTCGAAGGTGGTGACGACGATGTCTGAGGGCGACACCTACGACGTCGACGGCGAGGTTGGCGTCCTGGACGACGACGGCGAGGCGGTCGAGGATACTACGGCCCGGCTCCGCGGTGAACATGTCGCGACGGTCTATCTCATCGACACTGGTGAGGCAACCCACGTCTGGCCGGGCGGCTACCCGACCGGCGCGGAGGCCAACGACGACTGGACAGTCATGACCGCGTGGTGGCACATCGACACCGTCCGGAGGCGGATAGCATGACGCGACGGCCAGCTATCGAGAACCGGCCGGATGGACCCGGGCTTAGCCCTAATCTCTGGGACATGCACCGGCGTCACGTCGCCGCTGCGAACCACATGCAGGCCGAAGGCTGCTACGTCTCGTATTGTTCCGTCCACAGCGGCTACGATCGCACGTTACACCCCTACATCCACGGTCGACGGCCAGCAGATATCGTCGCGGCAGTGCGGGAGGTGCTCAGTCTGTGAGCAACCCGCTGTTCGACGCCCTCGGCGGTCACTTCCGGGGTGAACGAGTCCGTGTCGTCGGCAACGACGGCACCACCTACGAGGGCTGGGCCGAGCGCCTGCACTACCACGACCGCCATGTCCTGCTCCGTGACGCAGTCAACGTGGACCGCGACGACGATATCGGGACGGCCTACGTCGCCCACTGCGATAGCATCGAGATTCTAGAGGCCAAGAGTCACATCGAGACAGTCAGTCCCGACGCCATCGAGCCGGCGCCGTACGCCGTTCGCGAGTTCGACCGTGAAGGGAACTGCGGCTACATCGCTCGCGTTCGCAACGACGGCTGGACCGGCTCGTTCCCTGTCGTCCGGCCCGTCGATGGCACGGAAGCTTTCGAGGTCGTTGAAGGACACAAACGCCTGTGGGTCGCCGAGCAAGCCGGCCTCACCACGCACCCGGTCGAGATCGTCGACGTCGACGACTGGGAGCTCGCCCGACGTTTCGTCGTCGACCACCTACCCGATGAGGAACAGGTCCACGACGACGGCACGGCCACGGGCTGTTACGATGACGCCCAGATCGAGACCGTTATCGACCGGCTCACCGACGAGTGGGGCGAGCGAGCGTTTGCCCTCCCGCGGGTCCAGTTCAATGCCGACCGGCTCGGGTTCGACGCCGACGGTGATGCCACCGAGCAAGAGACGGATCCCACTGATACGGCCGATGACATAGATGACGAGGCGGCCGATGCCGACGGCGAAGTCGCTGTTGACGACGACGAGTTGTCAGAGCTACCGCCAACAGGCGAGGAGGTACTCGCTGCCCTCGCCGAGCATGGTGAGCTCCCCAGTGCCGAGCTAAAACACATTACCCAGCGGAGCTTGCAGGCTATCTCAACGAATCTCAACGCCCTCGAAGAGATGGGGCGCGTCGAGTCGCGGGCAGATCCCGACGACGGCCGCCGACAGCTCTACTCACTTGTCGACGAAAGCAAACGAGATGACCACCGCGTCGGTGACCCTATCGACGAGGACAGCGCCGGTGCACAAGAGGCCGAGGCCGACGGTGGTGTCACGACTGAGTCGGATGGAGATCTGCCGCCGGGCGTCACAGCACAGGATATCCGTGATGCCGTCGAGGCTGTCGAGGGGCGCCAGCGAGAAGGACTCAGTTACCTCGCGACGTCGCCAACGAGCTGAACGTTCGGGAAGCCAGAGCCCGCCTGTTCTGTCACACCGTCGGTGTGTACAACCAGGTAACCGACGCCAGCAGCTACCGGGGTGAGACCTGATGCAGCCGGTTCACCACGGTCTTGTGATGCTGCTCTTGGGGCTCGCCTCGCTGGTCGTGACCGCCTTCATCGTGGGGGCGATACCATGACCACCACCCGGGGCAACGCTGACTGGATCGACTGCATTCGCTGTGGTGGCACCGGTGAACACGTCGAATGCATCGACGATATCTGTCACGCGAAGGGCCACTGCATGCACGGCGACAATTGCTGTGTGCTGTGTGAGGGACTGGGCCGTATCACCACCGAACTCGCCACGCGATGGCGCCAGCGCGATTCCTTCGAGGGGGTAACCGCGCCGGCGCCGGACCTGCGAGCTCGAGGGAAACTTCACGCCGCTGCTCGCGAGGTCCACGAGGACCACGAGCGCTCACTGCAGGAGGCTGATTTCTGATGAGTAAAACTGCTGATACACAAATTGACGACCCTGACGACGACCGACTCGAAACGCTGTACAACGTCCACGAAGAGCTGCAGACAATCGCCGAGAGCGACGTTCCCTACGCCGAATATGCGGAAAACTGGCTTGCGTCTCTTCGGGAGGCTGGCTACGATGTCTGAGTCACTCGTCCAGTCCTTCGATACGGATAGAGACGTCGTCGCCGATTTCAGCTTCGACAGTCGCGATGGCTTCGGCAAGGTCGCTGTCGGCGGCGACCATGCTGTCCATCGCATCCTGTCGCTGTCGTTCGGCCTCTTCGGCCGCGGTCTGGGAGAGGACCTGGCCACACCACACGCAAGCGTCTTTCTCCCGGGGCGTCTTCTGCTCGCAGCGCGGGCAGACCAGTGGACCGACAGCATCGGGTTCGTCAGCTTCGACATCAAGGCCGTGGGCGCGGGCGATCTCCCGCTCGCTGGCGTCGTCGAAGACGGCGATGTACCGGCTCGCGATGTCGGATCCACGCGTCCAGCCGTGGTGTTCTTCGAGGTGGGCCTGCGAGACGCCCTGCGAGGCGAGATAGCTGGCCGAGGACTTTCGGAAGTGCGTCGGCGTGACGGTCTTGTCGACGCCGGCGCGGTCGGCGACGTCTTTCAGTGCGTCACGGACACGGTTGTTCGAGATGCTCTCTGGCGACGAGAGCTTGCACCACAGCGGGTCGGTGTCGCCGCCGGGGTGATCGTCGAGCCATCGGCGGACATAGGGCACCGATGGGACGAGGACGGGCGATCGGCGGCCGTTCTTCCCGTTGAGTGTGACCTGCAGGCCGTAGTCGTGATCGACGATATCGCCAGGTGTGAGGTCGTAGAGTTCGCCGGGGCGAGGGCCCAGATCCCATGCGAGGGCGACCAGCGCTCGGTCGCGGGAGTTGAGGCAGGCGTCCAACATCGGCTGGATATCGTCGGCCCAGTCCAGCATGGTTGCGGGGTTCGGTGCCGGGTCGTAGTTGTCGGGATACCCGCCGGGGACCCACTCGACAGCGTCCGGGTACTCGTCACCGTCGGTGACGATCTTCCCGATCGTGCGGAACGCGACGCGGTAGTCCTTGTTTGTCTCGGGACTGCCGGTCTGTTCGGTGTTGATCCACTGGACGATATCTTCCGCGGCTTCGCGGTCGTCGACGCCATCGGCGAGCCCGCCGACACGCTTCGCGATGATGAGCCCACGCCGGAGCAGGAACTCGTGGCGGTGGTCGGAGAACTCACTGGGGCCCAGCAGGCGGATCTGCCGATCGAGATCGAGGAGGAGATCTCGGTCGGCGTCGCTGATGTCATAGTGACCGTCCTCGAGGCGGTCGACCATGGTGTCGACGGCGCTGGCGGGGTTGTCGGTCATGTAGACAGTGCCACGGGCGACGGGCATGTAAAGCTCGGGTATATTGCCCTCCCCGGGCA
>NZ_WPCB01000015.1:0-77886 GCF_009741785.1 Haloarcula sp. CBA1122 | reverse complement strand
AAGGCAATTAAGTGCGTTCCCTTCTGCTCGACGACCCCGTAACCAGTTGCCGCTTGACAGCTCCATCGAGACGAGCCGGAGGTCGCTGTCGGCGACATCGCGCTCGAACTCGGCCGGCGCGTAGATGTGGTAGAACCGCGGGACCGTCTCGCCGCCGGGAGCGTCCAGTCGACGGTCGTGTCAAAGCCCTCGTCCGCGCTCGGGGTCGGCGTCGAAGCGGTCGTGGCCGTGCTCCACGCGCTGACGAGCGCCCGAGCGCCCGGCGCGAGGACGCGGGCCAGTTCGTCCAGACTGGCGCGACGGGCGGCCTGTGACGGGAGGTGATGCAGCGTCGCGACGTACACCGCGAGGTCAACGGCCCCGGCAGCGAGCGGAAGGCGGGTCGCGTCGCCCTGCAGTAGCGCCACGCTGTCGCCGACGCGGTCGGTCGCCGCCCGCAGGAGCGCGCGGCTGGCGTCGAGGCCGACGACGCGGTCAGCGACCCCAGCGAGCAGTTCCGCGTGGCGGCCGTTGCCGCAGCCGACATCGAGCGCGTCCCGACACTGCTGGACTCGTCGACGAACGATTCGACCTCCGGCCAGGCGTACTCGCGGGTCTCGAGAAGTGATCGCCGATGTCCTCGTAGGTCCGGCGGACGGCGGCCCGCGATGGCTCCCCGTCAGCATCGCCGGCAGCAGTGTCACGAGACGGCATCGGTCGACCGCGTTACTCCGCGCCGTACTTTTCGGGGTAGGCCTCGGCGAGTAGCTCGTCCTCGTCGGCCAGTCGCTCCCGAACCGGGTCGATAACGTCCGAGATCGCGCTGGCGGCCGACGGCTTCAGGTCGGCGGGGTGGAGTTCGCCGCTGACGAAGTCCGATTCGACCTCGTCGTAGCTCTCGTAGGTCAGGTCGCCGCCGTACTCCTCCGGGCGCTCGACGACGAACGAATCGCCGCGAACGTCCAGCACCGGAAAGACGAGGTGCTGGAGGTACTCCAGCACGCCGTTCTCCTCGACCTCGCCGGCTGGGCAGTACGCCTGATTGATTTTCTCGTCGACCTCATCGGGGCTGTCGGTGAGGTTGACCTTCGACGCTTCGTCCGAGGCGCTCATCTTGCCGCCGGACAGGCCCGACAGCAGCGGCGCGAACAGACAGATCGGCGACTCGCCGCCGTGGTCCGGGAGGATTTCGCGCGAGAGCATGTAGATGCCGCGCTGGTCGACACCGCCGTAAGCGATGTCGGCATCGAGTGCCTTCACGTCGAGCGTCTGCATCAGCGGGTAGATGAGTCCGCCGAGGTTCGGGCTGTCGGACTCGCGGACGACCTCGCTGGCCGCGCGCTGGGTCCGCGAAATGGTCGTCTCGGCAGCCATCCGGTACATCTCGAGCGTGTACTCCTCGTCGAGCTGGAAGTCGGTCCCGCGGACGAAGGTCACGTCTTCGGGGTCCGCGCCGGCTGCTTCAATCATGCCCTCGATGGCCGTCTCGTAGTAGGCCGAGCGGGCGTCAAGTAGGTCGAACGGCGATTTGTTGTCGTCAAGATGGGCGTGCAGGTCCGCGATGAGGACCGTCACGTCGACGCCGGCCCGCAGGAAGTCCGCGAGCTTTCGCATCGTCGTGAAGTGGCCGATGTGCATCTCGCCGGTCGGCGCGTAGCCGATGTACGCCGACGGGTCGCTCTCCTCGAACAGCGTTTGCAGTTCGTCCTCGGTGACGACCTCTGTGGTGTGTTGCGTCACCAGATCGAGTCGCTCGGCGGTATCCATACCGATGTGTGGCCGGTCCGGCGATTAAAACGTTCCTGTCCGGTGTGACGGGCTGTCGGGGTGGGCCGTACTGTTTTACGACAGCGGGGCACAATCGGGGGTAGATGTCGCTCCTGTTCGACCACGTCATCGGGTCCTTCGACCTCGACGACGCCACGCTGTGTGTCCCCGATGACGACGCCCTCGACGACCGCGGCGATGTCATCCCCGCACGGCCCGTCGCCGAGTTCGCGAGCCACCACGACGGACTCGCCCACCCCGAGGAGGACTGGGTGTGCATCCCGCTGCACGAACCGGGTTCGGCGCGGCTCACCGGCGAGTTCGTCGCCTTCACCGACCACTCCCTTCACGGCGGAATATTCGTTTTCGAGCGCGACGGCGAACGTGACTTCGTCGACGCGGACGACTTCGGGGCCACGGGACTCGCCGACCGGATCCGCTTCTGGCACTCCGACTACGTCCCGGAGACGTACCCGCCCTCCTACGACTCACCGATAGACGACAGTGAGCCGCCGCGGAACCCGATACCGCGAGATGACCTGATTGCGGGCCTTCACGCACACGTCGAACGCGAACGCGAAGCGACTCGCCAGCACAACCGAGAACGGGCCGAGCGGCGCTCGCCGGGCGAGGTGTACGAGGCCGGTGGCGACGCGGTCCCCGAACTCCACGCACGGGGGAGGGACGACGGAACGTACCGGTTCCGCGTCGACCCGCCCGCCGACGTTGCCGCCGAATGGAGCGGCGACTGGGCCTTCGTCGTGGAATCCGTCTTCGGCATCCACCAGGGGAACGAGGTGCTGGTCCACGACGTGGACGGGTCCCGAGCGACCGGCCCGTTCCCGGTCGCGGCGACGGTCGAGCGTATCCGCGGGCGGTCGGTCTGGCTCGCGGTGAACTGGGCCGAGGTCGACGGGGCGACGACACTGGAAAGCGCGCTCACCGACGGTGACGCCACCTACGGACTCACAGCATTGCTCAACCCCGTTCCGTTCGACCGCGAACGGGAGGCGGTCGAGGCCTTGTCTGACCACCGCTTCCGGGACGTGCTCGCCGGCGACCGGCCGATAACTTTCTCGAACGGGGCGGCCGCCCGGAGCGACCAGTTCGACGAGGAACTGAACCAGGAGCAGCAACTGGCCGTCGAGCACGCGCTCCTTGCCGACGACCTGTTCTGTATTCACGGCCCGCCGGGGACCGGAAAGACGCGGACGCTGGTCGAAATCGTCCGACGGGCCGCACAGGCTGGTGAGGACGTGCTAGTGTGTGCCGACTCGAACCAGGCCGTCGACAACCTCGTGGCGGGGTCGTCGACGGACGACACGGCGGACCCGCAGTCGCTGCACGCGTACGGCCAGCACGGCGACGGCGACTACACCCTCGACCGCGTGAACGCGGGCCAGTCGTCGAACGGCGTCGTCCGGCGGGCCTACGGCGACGTACCCGGGCGGGCCGACGTGGTAGCGGTGACGAACAACAGCGCCGCCACGCTCTCCCGGGAGTTCGATCTGGTCGTGCTCGACGAGGCGACGCAGTCGACCTGTGCGGCGTCGTGTATCCCGCTGGTCCGGGCCGACCGCGCCGTGCTCACCGGCGACCACCGACAGCTCCCGCCCTACAGCGCGAGCGACGAACCTCCGGCGTCGAGCTACGGCCACTCGCTGTTCGAGCATCTCTACGCTGACGGCGGCGTCTACGATGGTGTCGGCCTCCAGCTCCAGACCCAGTACCGGATGCACCGGGACATCGCGTACTTCCCGAACCGGCGGTTCTACGACCGAACGCTGCGGAACGGGCGGGCCGTCGACCCGCTTCCCGACCGGCCAGCGATAGAGGGGTACAACGTCGGCGGGCGGGTCGAGACCGTCGGGCACTCCAAGTCCAATCCCACCGAAGCCCGCCTCGTCGCGCATCTCGTTGAGGACCTGCTGTCGGACGTGCCGGCCAACGAAATCGGCGTCATCACACCGTACAGCGCACAAGTGTCTCGCATTCGTGAAACACTCACGGAGCGTACTGACGATGCGGACAGCGTCACCGTCGACACCATCGACTCGTTTCAGGGCGGCGAACGGACGGCCATCGTGCTGTCGCTCGTCCGGAGCAACGCCGACGGAAATGTCGGCTTCCTCGGGCGGCCGGTCGACGGGCCGCGGCGGCTGAACGTCGCGCTCACGCGAGCGAAGCGCTACTGCGCCGTCGTCGCCGACTGGCACACACTCCGTTACGACGCCGACGGGAAGTGTACGGACCTCTACAGCGACTTCTACCAGTTCGTCTCGAACACCGACCGCCTGAACGACGTGGACCCTGAATTCATTCCGGTGTAGCCGGCCAGCGACCGCCCGACTGCGATGGGTCCAAATACGTCCGACACAACTGTCTCACATGTACACGGGGAAAACGGAGAAGGCCTGCTGTCTGTGCGGGAATCCCGACACGAAGACCCGTCTGGACCTGCCGCCGCGGGCGGTCCCACTGCTCAAGCACGCCGACCCCATCGCCTGGCAGGACATCGTCGGCGAGGTGTCCATCTACTTCTGTGACTCCGATTGGGAGACGGTACGTGACCTCGTGTTAGAGACCGGGATGAGCCCGCTGTCCCGGTGTAACGCCGCTCGCGCTTCCTTCGACCTCCGGGAAGACTTCGAAGCGCTGCTGAACGACATCCGGGACGAGCCGGACCACACGGAGATCGAATCGGAGATGTGCGCCGAAGCCGAGGAGACGCTGGCGAACCGCGACGACCCCTACGTCGAAGAGCGGGACCTCGTGGAGGCTCGCGTCATCGAGTGGGTCTTCGAGGACACCGAGGGTGAGTAATCCTACGAAGGCAGCGGTATCGCTCCGTATCCAAACTGTTTTGACCACCCACAGCCGTGTGTCAAGCGATGACTGTACGCGTAGGTGTGCTCGGTGCGACTGGCGCAGTCGGGCAGCGACTGATCCAACTGCTCGACCCCCACTCCGAGTTCGAGATTGCAGCACTGACGGCCAGCGACGCAAGCGTTGGCGAGACATACAAGGACGCCGCCAAGTGGCGCGTCGACTCCCCGATTCCCGAGGACGTGGCCGGGTTAGAGGTCCGCGCCACCGACCCTGATTCGGTACCCGACGACGTCGATCTCATCTTTTCTTCGCTCCCGTCGAGCGTCGGCGCGGAGGTCGAACCGGAGTTCTGCGAGGCCGGCTACACTGTCTCCTCGAACTCCTCGAACGGCCGGATGGACGAGGACGTGCCGCTCATCATCCCAGAGGTCAACGCCGACCACGTCGACCTCCTCGAAGTCCAGCGCGACGAACGTGGCTGGGACGGCGCGCTCCTGAAGAACCCGAACTGCTCGACGATTACGATGGTCCCGCCGCTGGCCACCCTCGACCGAGAGTTCGACCTGACCGACGTACGTGTCTCGACGCTTCAGGCCGTCTCCGGCGCGGGCTACTCCGGCGTCTCGTCGATGGAGATCATCGACAACGCCATCCCGCACATCGGCGGCGAAGAGCAGAAGATGGAGACCGAATCGCGCAAGCTCCTGGGTTCGTTCGACGGCGCGGAGGTCCACCGCAACGAGATGGACGTGGCCGCCTCCTGTAACCGCATCCCGACGCTCGACGGCCACCTCGAAAACGTCTGGGCCGACACCGCGGAGGACATCTCCACGGCCGACGCCGAGGCCGCGATGGAGTCGGCTACCGGTATCGACCTGCCGTCCTCGCCGGAGAAACTCATCACGGTGTTCGAGGAACCGGACCGCCCACAGCCCCGCCTTGACCGCAACGTTGAGGACGGCATGGGCGTCGCAGTCGGTGGGTTCCGCGAGACGACCGACGGCGTCCAGTTCAACTGCCTCGCACACAACACGATGCGCGGTGCCGCAGGCGCGAGCGTGCTGAACGGCGAACTGCTCAAGAAGCGCGGCTATCTGTAACGGTCACGGTCGCCGAGTGCCGTTCTTCCGAGTCGCACGAGAACTGCTAGTCAGTCCGATATTTTTTCACGACCAGACGCGACTTCTGGCGTATGGTCCCACGTGATACGAAGCTTCAGATCGGGGTGGTGAGCGCTGTTGTCCTCGTCTGGGCGCTCCTGTTCCGGGCGGTTCCGCTCGGCCCTGTCGCCTCGGTCGTGCTCGTCGCAGCTACGTACTTCGCCGTTCTGGCTGGCACACACCTGTATCTCGCGCTGGCAGGTGATAGCGAGACGCTTCCGGTCGCGGCCCGCTGGCGGTACATTGGGCTCGCGGCGGTAGTGGCCGTAGTCGAACTGCTGCAGGGTACCGTCGGGAGCACTAGCCTCGGGAGCGTTACAGTCGCGCACCTACTCGGCGGCGTGTTCGGTGTGACCGTTGTCTCGTATCTGGTGTACGAAGCCCGCGCCGGATATCTCGCCAGCCGGCAGTGACTACAGTTCGATCTGGTTCCTGAGTCCGTCCCACTCGCCGGTTCGCTCTGCCCGCTGGACGTTCTCGGCGACGATATCGGCCAGCCGCTCGTAGTAGCTCGGCGTGTGGCCGGCGTTATGTGGCGTGATGAGGACGTTCTCGAAGTCCCACAGCGGATGGCCGCTGGGCAGCGGTTCGGGGTCGGTCACGTCCAGTGCCGCGCCGCCGATGTGGTTGCGCTGGAGCGCAGTAACCAGCGCATCGGTGTCGACGACCGGGCCGCGGGCGACGTTGGTGAGCACCGCGCTGGGAGGCATCGTCTCGAACACCTCCTCGTCGATGAGGTGGCGCGTCTCGTCGGTGAGTGGGCAGGCGAGTCCGATGTACTCCGTGTCAGTGACCGCCTCGTGAATCTCGTCGAAGCCGTACACCTCGTCGGTCGGGCCGCCCTTTTCCGGCGAGTAGCGGACGCCGACGGTCTCCACGTCGAACCCCTGCACACGGTCGACGATGGCCTCGCCGATTTCTCCCAGCCCGACGACACAGACCCGGCTACCGGCGAAGTCGTCGGTGTGAAACGACTGCCAGACGTGGTCGCGCTGGTGGCGGCGGGCGGTGAAAAAGCCCCTAGCGAAGGCGAGCCACGACCCGACGACGTTCTCAGCGACGTTCGGACCGTGGACGCCGGAGGCCGTGGTAAGCGCGATGTCGCGGTCGGCCAGTTCCGAGAGCGGGAGGTGGTCGTATCCAGCGTATGTCCCTGCAAACAGCTTCAGCGAGTCGGCAGTATCGACCAGGTCCGGCGAGACATCGTTGCCGGTCAGAACCGTTGCGTTCGCAATCAGGTCGCGCTCGGCTTCGGGCGTCTCCGCGATGGCGATGTCCCACTCCGGCAGTCGCTCCCGGAGCGCTGCCGCGTACTGGTCGACCGGCATTCCGTGAACGTCGTATCGGGTCACGACGATGTCGGCCATTGAACCCCTCCTGTGACGTGCGGAGTCATACCGGCTGTTCCACGCGGGGGCCTCAAAACGGTGCCGGCAGTCTGGTGACCGCGCGCCGGAAGTATTATTAGAATTTTTGTATTTAGAGAACGGAGGAATTACCAGTCTAGATTAGTAAAATTTGTACTAATAGTATACCGATATCTTAGCATATTTGTAGGATGACCAACGTAGAACTTCGAAGGAATGGGGAGACCGACGAGCGTTGCGGTGATCGATGACGATACGGACTATAGACAGCTCTACAAACTTTGGCTTCCGGAAGAATA
Source organism: Haloarcula sp. CBA1122 (assembly GCF_009741785.1). Lineage (NCBI taxonomy): Archaea > Methanobacteriati > Methanobacteriota > Halobacteria > Halobacteriales > Haloarculaceae > Haloarcula > Haloarcula sp. CBA1122. The sequence goes on along the minus strand of NZ_WPCB01000015.1, from coordinate 70,485 downwards.
CGAGGTTATAGAGGCCGGTGACGGCCGTACAGGGTTACAGCGGATTGACGACTCAATCGATGCGGTACTGCTGGACCGGCAGATGCCGAAACTGAGCGGCGAAACGGTCGCCGAAAAGCTCCGACAGCGGTCAGTTACCCCTGCGGTCGTAATGATCAGTAGCGTCAAGCCGGACGTGGATATTCTGGACATTCCCGTCGATTCGTATCTCAGAAAGCCTGCCGACCGGGATACCCTGTTGTCGGTACTCTCGGCAGTTCAGCGCCGGTGCGAATACGAGACGGAGCGCCGGGAACTCCTGGGACTTGCCGACCGACGAGACACAGTCGCTGACGCTGTCCGAGCGACAGCGCTCGCGGAGAGCGACGCGTACAAGCGGGCCGTCGAACGGCTGGAACAACACGACGTGTCACTCGCCGACGCAGCGTCCGAACCGTAGCGCGCAGTGCATTCCAGTTCAGACACAGAGGGTCGTCAGACCGCGGATTCGATGCAAGACAATAGGTTTTAGCGGGCGCGGGACACCGTAGCGGGTATGGAACACGTAGACGTCGCCATTGTGGGTGGTGGCCCGGCCGGGTCGTCGGCGGCCGAGGCTGCAGCCGACCACGGGGCCGACGCCGTCCTTCTCGAAAAGGGGGTCCCCAGAGCCGACCGCGAGGGGGCGGGGCCGGACTCGACGGACGCCGCCGGGCTGCTCGATTACTGGTTCGACATCATGGACATTCCACGGTCGGAGTTCCCCGAGGATGTTGTGCTGAGCGAACTCGACGGGGCGAAGTTCTATGGCCCCTCAACGGAGATGACGCTCACAGAGACCGGTATCAGTTCCAGCGCCGACGGCTTCGGCATCACGTTCCACCGGGCGCGATTCGACGACTGGCTCCGCGAACGGGCGACGGAAGCGGGCGCGGACTACCGCGTCGGCGTCAGCGTCACCGGCGTCGAGACCGACCTGAGGAGTTCGCCACGACACACCGTTCGGCTGGCCAACGGTGAAGATATCGCCGCTGAGTACGTGATCCTCGCGGATGGCCCACAGCGGACCGTCACTGGCGGGACGCTCGACCAGGTCCTCCCGGCCGGACAGACGATGGCCGACATCATGCCCTCGAACAAGGCCAACCACATCGCCTATCAGGAGCACCGACGGATGCCCGAGGAACTGTTCACGCCGGAGTTCATCGAGTTCTGGTGGGGCATCATGCCCGGCCACACGGCGTATCCGTGGATTTTCCCGAACGACGCCCCCGTCGCCCGCATCGGTCTGACGATGCCCATCGGCTTGGACATCGACGCCTACGACCGCAGCGAGTGGGGCCTGCTCAGAGAGAGCGACGACAGCATCCCACAGGGCCGGCAGTACATCGAGCGACTGCTCGAACAGGAGTTCCAGGCGTACGATCTTGAGGACTTCCCGCTCGTCGAGGACCGCGGGAAATCGAAAGGGACGGAGACGTACCCCATCTCCTCGACCCGACCGATAGAGTCCCCGGTGGGTGCCGGCATCGCCGTGGCCGGCGGGGCAATGGGGACCACCTCGGCGTTCCACGAGGGCGGCGATCACGTCGCCGTTCGCACCGGGAAGATAGCCGGTCGCCTCGCCGCGAACGACCGCCTCGAACGGTACAACGACGCCTGGCACGACGCCATCGGCAACGAAATCCTCCGGAACGTTACCTTCGCGGACATGGTCCGGGACTGGCGGCCCGGCGACTGGGACCGGGCCTTTACCACCGCCAACGACCTGATGGACGCCCGTGGCATCAAGGCCGACGCGGCGCTCCGTGGCGGCCTCAACGGCATTAAGATGGTCCTCGGGTACAAGTGGGGGAAGTTCTCCTACCGCAACGGCAAGTACGTCCAACTGCGCGAGGACGACTACGCCGTCTGAACGTCACCCTTAGGTGTGCGACCGGCGAACTGCTAGTGCGTGCCTTCAATCCCCGGCTGAGACCCGTCACCGGGACGATGACGACCCGGAGAACCCGGGCACGCGACATGACCGCGGTTCATACCGCACTTGGTCGTCTATCGACGACCCGCCAGACGGTTGCACCGTCTGGGCGTTCGGTGATTACGCCATAATCACCCGCGCTCGCGGCTGACGCCGCTCGCGCAATCGGTCGCCGTATCCGGCGACCCGCCCGGCACGAGGGTTTGCCGGCTGACGTGGCACACCGCCGAGGATGATGCCGGACGTTAGTGTTCCGGGCGTACATTTCGAGTCTACTAGTGGCAATATTTGACATGATACGGACAGAGCCACAGTGGCTCTGCTGTGTCACTGAGACGAATTTCTCCGTGATGGTACCCTGTTAGCCGGGTCTCCGGGAATCGTTGATATGGTATTCCCAACAGTGGGACTGTCGAGTTGACCCACGTCTTTCAGGTTTTCGCAGTCTCGATACTGCCGCTGAGTGGTCACTATTGCCCGAGATTTGAAGATTCACTCAGGATTGCGTTGTCTGTTTCCGCAGCCGATGGCAGTATGACAAAAATACTTGCAGTAACATTTAAATATAGGTTGGTTGACAGCATAGTTGTAGTTTAGATGATGTTCAGTAACAATCAGGATGAATCGGTTTCCGAGCGGCGTAGCTTCTTGAAAATGGTCGGTACAGCTGGTCTGACAGGCCTCGCTGGCTGTAGTGGGGACGGCGGTAGCGGCGACAGCGGTGGCGAGGATAGCGGTGGCGGCGAGAGTAGTGGCGGCGATAGCGGTGGTAGTGGCGGCAGTGGCGGCAGTACAAATTGGACAATTGGAACGTCAGGGCCGGAGACGGCGACTCACGCGTCGGGGGTAGCGATGGCACAGCTGCTCTCGGAAAAGTCCGACGACATCAGCATGAGCGCCCAGACGACCGGCGGGACCGCCGCAAACCCTCGGTTGATCGCTCAGGGAGACATCGATATCGCCCAGAGTACCGACTGGGCAGTCGCGCGCTCAAACAGCGGCGGAGACCCGTACGGGGAACCGGTCGGGAAGACGATGACGCAGGTGTTACCGTTCATGACTCTGGAGTACTACCTCGTCAGGCGGACTGACGATGCACTCGAAGGCATCGAGTCGGTGTCGGACATTCCCCAGGACGGGTCGGTCTCGATGGCGTTCGGTCAGCGCGGCGGGACGAACTACTTCGCGGGCCTTGACGGGTTCCGACTGTCCGGGATCGACAACGTCGAGGACAAGTACGACCTCCAGTCGATGAGCTGGGGAGACCAGGGGGCACAGTTCGCTGACGGCCGTCTCGATATGATGATGGTCTACGGAGTCAGCCGTGAAGTACTGACCGGGTGGGCGCAGGAGGCCGGCGCACAGGCCGACGTCGCGGTCGTCAACTGGGAGTTCGACGAGTCAGATTTAGCCAACTCCGATCTGCCCTACACGTACATCGAAACGCCGGCCGGCCTCTGGGACAGGCAGGACATTCGAATGGACTCCATTCCGGCAGTTGGCGTCGGCTATGAAACTATCTTCCCGGCCGAGGTATCTGAGGAGTTGGGCTATGAGTTCGTCCGTACCGTCATGGAGGACATCGACGCGGTCCGTGAGGCGAGTTCAGTGCTCTCTCGCGCCGGTCCGGACTTCGCGCAGGAATTCTTACTCCCCTCGCCGAACGCACCCGTCCATCCCGGCGCTGAGAAGTATTACAAGGAGCAGGACCTCTGGAAGGACGGACTGACCACACTTGAGGAGTATGAGGGGTAACGCGAGCGACCCGTCTCTCGTCCGCCCACCCCATCAACGCCAGCCATGACGGGGGAACACACAACCGGGAGCTGGGTCGACCCGTCCCGGGTACGCATGGCCAAGTACGGGTTCCTGATAGCCTTGGGAGTCGCCTCGACGGTCTATCACCTCTGGTTCACCCGGCTGTTCCCGTTCGAACAGGACCAACACAAGATCGCCCACCTCGGATTCATGCTCGTCGGGGCGGCTGTCCTCGCGTATACCCCCGAACCCGAGACGCGCCGGGAGCGGTTCGGAAACTACGCGACGCTATTTGAGGCCGCTCTCTCGGCCGTCGTCGCCGTCTACCTCTTTACGGCCTTCAACCGCATCGTCTACGAGCAACTCGGGATATACACCGACCTCGACTTGTTCATGGGGCTGTTGATCATCCTGCTGTTGTTGGATGTTTGCAGGCGGGTTTACGGTCCGATGCTGTCGCTGGTCGGCGTAGCTGGCCTTGTCTATGCGCTGTATGGCCCGTATTTCCCGGGTATTTTGAACCACAATGGAGTTCAGGCCGAACGACTGGTGCAGGGTCTGACAGTTGAGTTCGGCAGCGGCGTCTTCGGCGTCATTGTCGAGGTTTCGGGGACGTTTATTATTATCTTCATGATCCTCGCGGGGCTGTTGGAAGCGTACGGCGCGCTGGAGTATTTCGTCCAGGTCGGAACGCTGATCGGCAAACGGGTCCGGTCCGGATTGGCGCAGATGACGACGGTCGCAAGCATGGGTATGGGGTCGGTCAACGGCAGCGCGGCCGCCAACGCGGCGACGACGGGCGCGTTTACCATCCCATTGCTCAAGCGCCACGGGCTCGACAGAGATACCGCAGCGGCCTACGAGGCGGTGGCCTCCAGCGGCGGCCAGATTATGCCACCGATCATGGGTGCAGCGGCATTCATAATGGCCGAGATCACCGGGACGAGCTACCTGAAGATTATCGTCGTCGGATTCCTGCCGGCACTCCTGTTCTACGGAACGGTCGCTATCGGTGTTCATCTGACAACCGTCAAAGAAGGGCTCACGAGCGAGATTGACGAGGAAGAACTGACCGACGTAGAGACGGTCGACAGGGATCGGAAAAACGCACTCGATAGGATCTTCGGCCGAACGACAACCGCTGTTTCCTTCGGTCAGATATCGGTTCGTAACCTGCTCGTCGAGGGGCTCGCGCTGTGGGTTCCGCTGGCCGTTCTCCTGTACGCACTGGTCGTTCTCCTGTACGATCCGCTGTACGCAGGGTTCCTCTCGATAATGTCCGCGTTCCCGGCCGCGTTCGTCCAGGGGATCTTTTTTCGCGATGGCTACGGGGTTCGCGACTTTTTCGTGGACACTATGGATGGCCTGGGTCGCGGAATGGAAAACGCGGCCCCGATTGCGGTATCGCTGGGCGTGATGAACATCTTCGTCGGTGTATTGAACCTCACCGGATTCACGCAGGTGTTCGCCTCCAGCCTCGTTGAACTCTCGGGAGGCGTGCTCGCGCTGTTGCTCATGTTCGCGATGATCGCGGCGCTTCTCTTTGGTCTCGGGATGCCGACCGTCGCGGCCTACATCACGGCCGTGCTGCTGATCGCACCGGCACTGACCGAGGCCGGTGTCGACCTGCTCGCCGCGCACTTCTTCGTGTTCTACTTCGCGATTCTCTCGGCGCTGACGCCGCCGGTTGCCATCGCCTGCCTCGTCACAGCCAGGGTCGCAGGCGGGAATTTCTGGCGGACTGCCGGAAAGTCGCTCGTGCTCGGGGCGCCGCTGTTTGTTCTTCCGTACATCTTCGTCGTCAACGATAGCCTGTTGTTCTGGTCGGTTCCGGCGACACCGATTACGTTCGTCGTCGTGGGAATCGGTCTCGTCGCCGCCGTGGCAGCCATTGTCAACTACTTCTCTGGCCAACTCAGGATTCCGAGTCGCGCCGGGCTACTGGTGGCTGCGGGAGCAGCGATGTTCGCTCCGCTGGCGCCGATGACCGCTGCCGTACAGACCGTCGCAACACTCACCATCTTCGCGTTGCTGTACATGGAGGTGAGATACGATTCCGGATCCGAAACCGGACAGTCCGAACAGGCCTCAGTCGACGACTGACCTGCCCGCCATAGGTCAGGTCTTAGGTCAGCCCGAGACGCTGACCGACACGGTATCGTTCCCAGATTCTAGGGTTTTAGCGGCCACTGGATCTGTCCGTCGCGTCGGCTCAGTTCGTATTTGAGCCAGCGGGCGAGCAGTTCGACGAAGGCCTGTTCGTCCTGTCTGAACGGCTCCGACCGGGGGTCACGAGCAACGAAACAGACCGTCCCGAACAGCTCGCCGTCGACTTCGATTTTCGCACCGAGGTAACAGCCGATACCGTACCGCCGGTATGCAGGGTCGTCATCCAGATCTAGTCGCTCGGCGTTGTAGATAGAGAGTAGACCGTCGGATTCGACGGTTCGTCGGCAGTAGGTCTCGGAGAGTGACGTGATGTCGCCGGGGGTAGTGAGAGACGGGTCGCCGCTAATGGCGATTATTTCATGTGTTCCCGCCTCAGGGTCGATTGTGACGAGATGGCTCTGGTCGACGGCAAGATACTCGACACCGAGTTCCAGTACGTCGACTAACCGCTGTTCGAACCGGCGATCCAAATCGTTCGTGACCTCGTAGAGTTTCTCTCGGTAGCGTTCGGCCGTCGCCTGTAGCCGCTCCCGTTCGATCTCCTCCGTGATGTCCTTGACCACTTTCGCAAAGCCACGGGAGTCGCCGTTTTCCCGGAGTTCAGTGATGGCCACATCTGCCCAGAACGTGCTCCCGTCCTTCCGAACGCGGAGCCCGCGGTCGGTGGCCTTGCCGCATTCCCCGGCTTCTCGCAGCAGTTGGTCGGGAATGCCGTCGGCCACCTGTTTCTCTGTGTGAAACGTCGAGAAGTGCTCGCCGAGGATATCAGATTCCTCGTACTGCATGAGCTGTTTCGCACCGGCGTTCCACGACTGGATGAGGCCGTCGGGGTCGAGCAGAAACATCGCGTAATTCTCGACCGCATCGACGAGTAGCCGGAACCGCTCGCGCTCGTGTCGCAGTTGTTTGTCGAGTTCTTCGCGGTCAGTCCGGTCACGGACTACGCAGACGGAGCCGTCATTTGCGATACTCGCGACGGTGTGCTCGCCGATGAACTGTGTCCCGTCGGCGCGTTCGAGCAGTGTCTCACCCGTCCACGTCCCGTTCTCGTTGACAGCCGGGAGTATTTCATCATCGACCGTTTTGAGGCTCTCTGCCGAGTGGATTTTCTGCCAGTGTTCGCCCAGAAGCTCGTCGCGCTCGTAGCCGAACGTGGCTGCGTAGGCGTCGTTCAAATAGGTGAACCGACCCTCGTCGTCCAGTGTGCTGATGCCGTCCCAGGCCGCGTTCATTGCGCGGTGACCACGCGTGACTTGCAGTTCGTCTCTGCGGGCTTCGACCGCGTTTTGCACCCTGTTCGCTAGCACCGTGTACTGGGACGTTCCCGGTTCCTTCTGGATATAGTCCGTGACACCTGCGGAGATTGCCTCGGCCGCGATCTCTTCGCTGCCCTTCCCAGTGTAGAGGATGAACGGAAGCTTCGGTGCGTCCTCGCGAATCCGTTCGAGGAACTCCAGCCCGTTCATGCCAGGCATATCGTAGTCGCTGATAATACAGTCATACGTGTCCTGCGGGCGGTCCGTGATGACCTCGTCGACCCGCATCGCGGTGTCGACGCTGAATGAATCCATGGCCCGCTCGAGATATGCCGCAGTTAGATCGGCAAAGTCCGGTTCGTCATCGATATGTAAGACGCGCACTGAACCAACCATCTGTTTGAATGTTGTACAAAAACGCTAATAAGACGTTTGTCATTTCAAAGTAATATCTCCGATTCAGGTTCTGCTACTGGGTAAAAAGTCGAGAGCGTGATAAAGTGTTAGTTCGGATATAACGCCACTGTAAGCCCCGTTTGAACTGTTTTAGGTTTCACACGATCATGAAAAAGACCAACTCCCTTGCGTGTGCAAGCCAGGCAACCAATCACATGATTTACAAACGTACTATAGTACGGGCCTGCTGGGGCAGGGGCCGGTCAGAACCCGCTGTTACTGAGGACACCCGCGGCGGACGAGAGTTCACCACTGAACTTCACGGTGACGTAGAGGCCAGTAAACAGCGTGGCGTTGTACGCGCCGTGGATGAGTGACGGAACGACGATGTTGTCTGTGTACTCGTAGGTTGCACCGAGGATGAGCGACGGAATGAGGAGGGCACACACCCCGACAAGTTTGCCCGTGACCGACCCGCCACTGAGGGCGGGGTAATGAATGCCGGCGAAGATGACGCTCGCGATGGCGACGCCCGAAATCGGGCCGAAGTAGTCCCGAATGCGGCCCTGAACGACCCCGCGGAACAGCAGTTCCTCGCCCGGACCGATGAGGAGGAACGAGGCGGGAATCAACAGGAGGAGGACATCGGGGTTCTCCATGCCGATCTCCGCGGCCTGATTGGTTGCCGTTTCGATGCCGAACATCGAGACGAGCGTCGTGATGATGACGGCTACTACCACGAGTCCGACCATCGCGCTGGCGTAGCCCAGCACGACGATGACGGCCTCGCGGAAACTCGGTACAGAAACACCGATATCGAACTCGCCGCTGTCCGCAGAGTAAGAGAACACCTCGCGGAGCTTCGTTCTGATCACCGGTCTGAGCTTGATGTACGTGTACGCGATGACCGGGCAGCCGATTCCCTGGACCGTTATCAGCCCGAGAACCAGCGTCTGTACTTGCGTTATCTGTACTCCTGCACCGAGTGACAGCGAAAATGCGATGGTGAGAAGCAGGATCGATCCGAATCCCAGGCCAATCACCCCCAGTGAGAGCGCAGAGAAGAGCGTAAACCCGTACTGGAAGGCCTGCAGAATCGGACTGTCGCGGGTCGCGGTTGCCATACACTGCTTTGGTCGTGGCGATGTGTAAACAATTCGTTTGGTATTGGTCGTGACTGCCGGCAGAGACGCCTCAGTCGATCCGCTCCCCGGCCGTCACCGCGGTGTCGAGCCAGTTCGACTCCGGCGGGAGCGGACAGGAGAAGGTGTCGCTATAGGCACAGAACGGCGAGTACGCGAGGTTGAAATCCAGCGTAATCTCGTCGCCGTCGCTCAGGTCGCGGTCGGGTTCCAGTTCCATGTATCGGCCGCCGTCGTAGCTCTGCTGTCCGGTGGTCTTGTCCCGGAACGGAACAAAGAGCGTCCGGGACTCGTCGGCGGCCTGCCGGAACGCGTGGAGTTCGCGGGACTCGCCGTCGAGGTCGAACGACAGCGTCGCGACGTGGAGATAGCGCACCGTTCGGTCGTCGCTCGTCTCCAGATCGACTGACTCCGGCGTCTCGTGGACCGTAACCGTCGCCTCGACCCGATAGCCGTGGTCCGGGTCGAAGTAGCTGAGTCCGTCGAAGTCGTCGCGGTCTTCCGGCGGAATCGGGGATTGGCGGTGCTCCGCGAAGAACCGGTCTTTCTCGTCCCGATTCGCTTGCAACTGTGTCTCCCAGTCTTTGGTGTCTTCGTCCATACAGAGACGGTGGCGGCCACGCAGTTTCAGTCCGGCGACTCGGCGACAGACGAGCGATATCGCAGCGTGAGGGAGTGGGTACCTTATTATACGCCTAGTCCAACTGGATAAATACACAGGGGTGTGTATGGAAGCGACGTTCTACGGTATTCTGGGGGTGGACCCAGATGCCACCGAGGAGACGATAGTCCGCGCCTACCGGGAACAGACGAAAGCGCATCACCCGGACGTGAGTGACGACCCCGCCGCGGGAGAACGGTTCAAGCGACTCACGCAGGCGAAGAACGTGCTCACGGACGAGGCCGAGCGGGAGCGATACGACCGGCTCGGTCACGACGCATACGTCAACAGGCACGTCGACAGCGGCGCGGACGGCGGAACAGCCACGGGCGGTGTCAGTGACATCGCACAGCAGTACGTCGACCAGCGGGCCGACACAGGGACGACGGGCGGGGCAACGGCGAAAGCGACACAGCGGCCCACCCAGACTCGTGGCGGAAGCACGGGCTACGGGACTGCCGCGGAGTACTACAAGCCCGGCCAGCGAGTCCGACCGACCCAGTCGTCGGGAGTCGAGACGCTGCTCGGTTCACTCCGCCGTGTCGGACCGTGGCTGTTCGTCCATCTGGCCCTGCTGGTCTGTACGATCATTGCCGCCGTGCTGCTCGCAGTCGGTGGCCTCACCGGGGACCTCTCGCCGGTTGTCGCCAGCGTCATGGCCGTCTCGATGGTGACGATATCGCTGGTCGTCTCAGCGACCCACATGCTCACACACATTTCAGGCTGACCGACGAGGTGTGGTTCGAGCGAGTGCAGTTGCGGCTAGCTGCGAGGCGAGCGACTTGCAGAACAGCCACACTCACGCTAGCGGTCGGAACCAGACAGCAGTGACGAGGACGGCCAACAGGAGATACGACCCGCGAATCAGCAGCATCGTCGCGGTTTCGGGGTCGCCTCGTTGGGCGATAGCCGCAACCGTCCCGAAGACGAGCGCAGCCGCCGCGGCGCTCGGCGGAACCCCGGGCAATGCCACGGACAGCCCGACAATTCCAAGGAGGCCCGCGCCGAACAGTCCGAACGCGAGCCGCCGGGCGCGTTGGTGGCCCAGGACAACGGCGACGGTCCGTTTCTGTATCGACCGGTCGTAGTCGTAGTCCTGCTCGTCGTCGATAATCTTGATGCCGGTCAACAGCAGGAGGAACACGGCCGCGAGACCGAGTGCTCGCGGTGTCAGCGTTGTCACCTGAGCGTAGTAGCCGCCTAGCAACGCCAGCGCGATGCCCGTCGGGTAGCCCATCGTCGCGCCGACGGGGTTCATGTCCAACTGCGGCGCGTGGGTGTACCCGATGACCCAGGTCGGAAGCGTCAACAGCGCCGCGCCGGGACCGACCAGCAGCCAGATGGCCGCCGTACAGAGCGCGAAGCCGAGGGCTGCGCCGATCAGCGCCATGCGACAGCCCGAACCAGTGAGCGGGTGGTCGTCGTCCTCGCCGCGGACGTGGAAATCGACGTAACCGTCCTTGACGTGAGCCGTGTAGACGGCGAAGAACATCGCACCCGCGTGGAGCGCGGCCACCGGCGGCCAGAACCCACCGGAGAGCAACCCACCGAACAGCGAGGTCGCGAGTGGTGGCAGCATAAACACCGGATGGACCTGCGAAGCAAGGGCACTCACGGCCGCGAACGGACCGGTTTCGTGTCGGGCGACTGCCATACGAACTCAAGGCACGGCTGTGGGAAAAATCCCCATCCGCGTTGTTTCGGTACTACCGCCAGTTCGACCGGTCCAGCACGAACCCCGAGATGTGCGAGGCCAATTCTCTGGCAGCCCGTTCGGTGTCCGCGTGGAGTTCGCCGGACACCGGGCCGGCCTCGCCACCGACGCCCTCCGTCTCCGATATCGGGTCCGTGGTCTTCGGGTACGGTCGGCGGGACCGGACACGGTCACGAAGCGCCTGCACGGTGGTGTCCGAGAGCTCATACGACAGGTGCTGGAGGTCGTACCGGACGATGAACCCCCGCGTCGCGTCCCTGACGGCGAGGACCGGCTGCCCCCGGTCCCGACAGCGCTCCCAGATCTCGCGCTGGTGTTCCCGCGTGGCGTACACCGGCACGTTCGACGGGGCGAGGTGTTCCATTGCTCATTTGTAGGGACTGGAGGTGTATTATCTTTCGGCAGTGCCCGGCCAGCCGGTTTACCCGCGGTAGCCCGGTGCCACGCTGGTGAGTCACTGCGTTTCGCGTCCGCAGGCAGAAATGCCACGCAGGAAATGTTTAGGGGGAGGGCTGTGTCCACAGGAGTGCTATGGCAGATATCGAAGTCGAGAGTACGTGCGAGGAAGGATACACAGTAGAAAGCGTCATCAACGGCGAATGGGAGCTTATCGTCGACGCGCTGAGCGAGAACGGTCCGTCGCCGAACGAGGTGCTTGCCGCCGACTACGCCTCCTGTTACATCCCGGCGCTACGCGTCGCGGCTGACAAGTACGGGCACGAGGACATCGGCAGCGTCGACGTCGAGGTCGCCGCAGGTCTCGACGAGGACGACGACCTGGAGTACATCGACTTCCACGTCGAGGTCGAAGAGTCACTTGCCGACGAAGAGCAGGACATCGTGGAACTCGCTGAGGACATCTGCCACGTCCATTCGGCGCTGCAGGACGAACTGCACGCCGAAATCACCATCGAGTCCGGCGTCTGAGCAGGCAGGAACAGGGGCTGGCGTTTATTTTTCGCTGATAGTAGGCTTGTCGTCGTCACTCCGGGAACAGCAGTATGACTGAGGACGTGTTGTGATAGCCAGTGTAATCCTCGTCGGCCGAGCAGACTTCGCCGTAGGTTTCGAAGCCGGCGAAGGGCGCGTCGATAGCGCTGTGAATCGTGTCGACAGCGTCGTCGAAGTCGTCGCCGAGTATCATCGCACGGCAGGCACAGTCGTAGACGAACCCACCCGCGACGCTTCCGCCGCGGAGTTCATTGACAGCGTTGTTGGCGGCGTTCCGGACCGCATACACCTGGTCGGATTTATTGCTATGTGTCACCACCACTTCCGTTCCTTCGGAGACAGTGACAGCGAAGTCCAGCGGCCCCTCGGTGTCGGTTGTATGGCCCGGCCATCGGATGTTGTATCCCGTCGTCGAGATGAGTTTACTCTCGATGAAGGTCTTGATTCGGGAAGCGAGTCCGTCCGCGTCAGATTCTGGCTCCGACTCGATACCGAGCTCGTAGCGACCGAGCAACATGACAAGGTCTTCCGACCCCGCCTCCAGCTCGTCGACATCGATATCGTATGTCTCCATCGCGTCCTCCCGAATCGCGTCCCGCCAGGCTTCGAAGGCAGGTCTGCCGTCGAGTTCGTACACAGTGCTTCCCTCTGCACGGGTTACCGTCATCGCCTCGGAGATCGGTTCGTGGCCGTGATTGACGGTCACCGGGAGCGCGTCCTCTGCGGCGATGAGCGTGAGGACGACGGCGTCCGTCTCGACGCGGTCGTTCCGGAAGACGTGGGTCTGCTGTAACTGGAGGTCGTCACCCGCAGACCCGCCGACGACCGGCGTCTCCTCGTCGTCGAGGTACTGCTCGGTGAGTCGCGTGACCTTGTTTCCGATTCCGGCCATGCCGTCGTGGAGGTTGATGATCGTCCGATGCGGATACCCATCGACAGCAGGGTCGCCGCTCGCGGGGAGGTCATGAACGGCTTCGAACAGACAGCGTTCGGGATCAGCACTGAGTTCAGTCGAGAGGCTGGAGAAGAACCGCATCGAGTCCGACGAAACGACGCCGACTGTGACAGTTCCGTTCCCCGAACCGGCTTCAGTGAACTCTCCAGAGGACGAACAGCCCACGATTTCGGTATCTGAACCGACAACACTCCGAGCGCCCCACAGCACCGCCTCGTAATCGTATGTCGGGGAGCAGAAAATCTGACAGAAGTCCGGTTCGCTGGCCGAGATGGCGTCCATGGCTTCCCGTATGGCGTCCATAGCTGCGGCATCGCCAGAGTCCCCCGTCGCCTGCCCTGTCCCAAACTCAGTAGTCATTGAGATGCAAGTATATCGTGAGCTAACTTAACATATTGGAACCGTTTTGAAGACAATAAGACGTGGCAGTGGGTCGGCCGGAGACGTAACAGTCTGCCCAGAAACGGTGCTTTTTACCGTAGAACACCGCACGGAGCGGGAAACGCTCATACCGCCGGCCCGCAAACACCAGTCCATGAGCGATTCAAACTGGACCGACCGCATCGCCGGCGAACGGATGGCGGTCGACCAGCGGTTCAACGAACAGGTCAAAGCGTCGTCGTTCTCCAGCCAGCAGTGGGGGCTGGTGATGACTGCCGTCGAATTCGAGATCGAGAACCCGGGTGATCCGGACACCGCTCGAATCGTCGCCGATACCTCGAAGCTCTCCAGCGTCATGCCCGAGATGGAGCGGGTCGCCAACCAGGGTCCGATGGGCGGACCGGGCGGTGACCAGTCCGGGAGCTCGGGCGGCCTCCTCTCGGGCGTCAAGGACGCACTTGGACTGGGTGGGTCCAGTGGCGGTGACAAACAACAGGAAGAAGAAGCGGCACGCCTCGCACAGGCGTACGCCGAGCAGTTACAGGAGAAACTGGAGTCGAACGGGCGCTGGAAGTCCGTCTGCGAGCAGGCCCAGGGTTAGTACTCGTCGCCGCCGTGGAACAGCGTTAGCTCCTCGGCCTCGTAGATGTTGATGAGTTCCGTCACGATGTCGTCGTACGATTCGTCCTCGACGCGGAGGTCGTCGAGGCGGTCCACTGTCTCGGCGTCCAGTTCCACGGATGGCATACCCGAACCTTTCACTGGAACACACTTAATTCCCGCCCTCGCTCAAAAACGAACGCGAACAGTAGTAACAAATCAGAACCGAAAACTGTTAATGGTCGTTCTCGGTAGAAACACGACACATGCGACCACTGGGTGACTCACCGCTCGTACGGAACGACAAGACGCTCGTGCTGGCCCACGACCACGGGCTGGAACACGGTCCCAAGCAGTTCAGCGGCGTCGAGGAGCGCCTCGACCCGCGTGAGGTGTTCGAGATGGCGACCCACGACGCCGTGACGGCGCTGGCCGTCGGCAAGGGCCTCGCCGAGACGTACTACCCGAGCTACGAGGACGATGTGAACCTGCTGGCGAAGCTCAACGGCGGGTCGGACCTCTGGATGGGCGACCCGTACTCGCCACAGAACTGGTCGGTCGACTACGCCGCCGAACTCGGTGCCGACGCCATCGGGTACACTGTCTATCCGGGCGTCAACCGCGAGACCGACATGTTCGAGGACTTCCGCCCGGTGCAGGAGAACGCCCGCGACCACGACCTGCCGATTGCGATGTGGTCGTACCCGCGCGGACAGGCCATCAAGGAGCACCGCAGTCCGTCGACCATCGCCTACGCGGCCCGCATCGGCCTCGAACTCGGCGCGGACTTCACGAAGGTCAAGTATCCGCGTGACAAGGAGGCGATGGCCCACGCCGTCCGCTCGGCGGCCGACAACCGCGTCCTGCTCTCCGGTGGCTCGAAGACCTCCGACCGGGACTTCCTCGAACTCGTCGAGGACTGTATGGACGTCGGCGTCGCCGGCCTCGCCGTCGGCCGCAACGTCTGGCAGCGCGACGACCCCTACGACATCCTGGACAAGCTCGAAGGCGTCATCTTCGAGGACGCGACAGCTGACGACGTCCTGTAGGCCATGGACGAGGAGACGCGCCGAGCCGTCGCCGCGGCAGACGAAGCGTTGCCCGATAGCGACGCGCTTCCCGACGCTATCGACGCCGGTCGGGTCGTCTTCGGCTTCGACGGCTACCTCGACCGCGTCCGGGAGGTCGTCGCGGACCGCATCGACCCAGAGAGCCACGAGCGCCTCGCCACGCTGGAGGGGTTCGGCGACCGCATCGACCGCTCCGTCGCCGCCGACAGCTCGCTCTCCTTCGAGTGGCTCCAGCAGGGGAGCCGGACCGGCGGCCACACCAGCCACCTCGCGCGGGCCTTCGGCGGCTGGTCGTTCGACCCCGTGATGGTCGGGATGTACGGTGACCCGGTCCACGACGCCTTCGAGGCGGAGTTCGGCGAGTACGACCTCCACTCAATCGGCGAGCCCGGCGTCACCGACGCCGTCGAGTTCGACGACGGGAAGCTCATGCTCACCGAGATCGGCGACACGATGTCGCTGGACTGGGCCGAACTCGACGCGGCCTTCGGCCACGACCGACTGGCCGGGAAGCTCGACGGCGCGAGTCTGTTAGGGACTGGCTACTGGTCCGAGACGCCGGACTTGCCGACGGTCTTCGACGGGCTCCGTGACCTGTGGGGCGATATCGACGACCCGCCCGAAACAGTGCTTGTCGACCCCGGCGACGTGCGAAAGCTCGACGCCGACCGGCTGCGCGCCGGCCGGGAGGCCATCGGGCGGCTGGACGAGGTGACTGATGTGGTGATCTCCTCGAACCGTGCCGAAACGGGTGTCCTCGCGGACGCCTACGCCGGCGACGCCGAGCGGTCGTTCGCCGACGACGCCGAGGCAGTGTTCGAGGCGCTGGAACCGACCTGGTTCGTCGGCCACGGCGTCGAGCGGTCGGTCGCCGTCTCCGGGGACGGTACCGATAGCGTCGCCGTCCCGGCCGTCCCGGACCCGAAACTGACGACCAGTTCCGGCGACCACTTCAACGCCGGACTGGGGCTCGCGCTCATCGCCGGCCTCCCGCCGGCGGCCGCCGTCGTCGTCGGCAACGCCGTCGCCGGCTACTTCGTCCGGACCGCGGACCAGCCGTCGCTGGCCGACGTGCGTGCGTTCGTCGACGACTACCTCAAAAAGTTCTGAGTTGCTGTCTCCGCGTTCTACGAATCTTTTGTGCCCGCTACAGCCGTCGGACCGTCACGCCATCCCGGAGCGAGTCGATATCGCCCAGGTCGGGAACGGCCGTGCCGGCCTGCTGGACGACCTGCGAGGAGACGGCCACGCCGGTCCGGAGCGCCGTCTCGTCGTCCGCGCCGGCTTCCCAGGCGCTCAGGACGCCCGAAAGGAGCGCGTCGCCGGCCCCGACGGTGTCGACGACGTCGATGTCCAGCGCTTCGGCGTACAGGTTGCCCGCGTCGCCGACGAGGACAGCGCCGTCCGCGCCGAGAGAGGCCAGCACGCGGTCGAAGCCCCGCTCCCGGAACTTCTCCGCCGCGTCCGCACACCCCTCGACCGTGGAGACATCGGCCCCGGTTGCATCGCCGAGCTCGTCGCGGTTCGGCTTACAGAGTCCGTACTGGGCGTCGAGTTCCCGGAGGACGCCGCCACCGGTGTCGACGATTGTCTCCCAGTCGCCGCCGGTCGCGATGCGGTCGATAGCGTCGGGGGACAGCCCCGGCGGCAGGCTCCCACCAACGAGCACGCGGTCGGGGGACTGCGCTCGCACCCGTTCGAGCAGCGAGTCGACGACCGACTCGCCGACGGTCGGCCCGGCCTGGTTCAGTTTGTACTCCTCCGCGGCCGCGATAGCGGTGGTGTTGAGACGCGTCGTTCCGTCCACGTCGACGAAGGCCGTCTCGACGCCGTCGCCCTGCAGGGTCTCTCTGATGAACGACCCGGTGAACCCGCCCAGCAGTCCCGTCGCGACGCAGGGGCGGTCCATGGCCGTGAGCAACTGCGCGGCGTTGATGCCCTTCCCGCCCGCGTCGAACTGCGCCTCGTCGGCCCGCATCACACGGTCGGGAGCCATCTGCTCGTCGAACTGAATCGTCTGGTCGACGGCGGGGTTGTAGGTGACGGTGACGATCATGTGCTGACCTCCTCGACGGTCACGTCGGCGTCCGCGAGTGCCGTGGCGAGCGCCCCTGACGGGCTGGCGTCAGTGACCAGCAGGTCGACCTGGTCCAGATCGGCGAAGCTGACGAAGCTCCGGTCGCCGAACTTCGACGCGTCGGCGACCAGCACGACCCGGCGGGCGCGCTCGACCATGATTTCCTTGACGGCCGCCTCGTCTTCATTTGGCGTCGACAGCCCGGCGGCGCTGTCGAGGGCGTTCGTCCCCAGAAACAACAGGTCGAAGTTCATTCGCCCGATGGCTCGCTCGGCCATCGGGCCGACGAGCGCCCGGGTCCGCGGTCGGAGACTTCCACCGGTGAGTTTCGCATCGACGTCTCGCTCGGCCACCTCGGTGGCGAGTTCCGGCATATTCGTCGCCGCGACGTAGTCGGTGTCCGGAATCGCACGAGCGACTTCCATCGTCGTCGAGCCCGCATCGAAACAGACCACATGGCCCTCACGGACTTCCTGTGCGGCTCGCTCGCCGATGGCCTGTTTCTCCGCGTAGTGGTCAACCTCGCGCTGGCCGTACGGTCGTTCGGTCCCGGCGGAGGACGCCGGTACTGCGCCGCCGTGGGACCGCTTGATGCGGCCTTGCGACTCCAGGTCCCGGAGGTCACGGCGGATCGTCGCCTTCGAAAACTCGAGTTCCGCGGCCAGTTCCGACACTGAACAGCCGTCTCGCTCTGTCACCAACTGGACGATAGTGCGCTTTCGCTCGGCCGGGAGCATTCTCTCTGCTGTGATTGTTTCGCTTCGGTTTTACCTCTTTCTATCGGACCGTGCTTGTTTCTGCCCGGATAGAACGCGAGAAAACTGCCTACAGCTCGTCGATTACCGCGGCGGTCACGTCCTCAGTGGATGCGTCGCCGCCCAGATCCGGCGTTCGGGGACCCGAGTCGAGCACGGACTCGACGGCCGACCGGACAGCATCGCCCTGCTCGTCGTATCCGAGGTGGTCGAGCAGCATCGCGGCGGAGAGAATCATCGCCGAGGGGTTTGCGATACCCTCGCCGGCGATGTCCGGCGCGGAGCCGTGGACCGGCTCGAACAGCGCGTTCTCCTCGCCGATGTTGGCCGACGGCAGCAGACCGAGGCCGCCGACGAGGCCAGCGGCGAGGTCCGACAGCATGTCGCCGGCGAGGTTCGGACAGATGACGACGCCGTAGTCCTGCGGGTTCATCACGAGGTGCATCGCGAGCGCGTCCATCAGCGCGGTGTCGTAGGACGCGTCCCGGTCCTCGCCGACCGCCGAGGCCGTATCGAGGAACAGGCCGTCCGTGGTGCGCATGACGTTGGCTTTGTGGGCAATCGTCACATCGTCGTACCCGTTCCCCTTCGCGTAGCTGAAGCCGTACTCGGCGATTTTCTCGGAAGCGTCCTCGGTGATGACCCGGGTGCAGGTGGTGACGCCCTCGGAGATTTCGCTCTCGATGCCCTTGTAGACGCCCTCGGTGTTCTCCCGGATGAACACGATATCGGTGTCGGGCTGGACGGCGTCGAGCCCCGGATACGAGCGGGCCGGGCGGACGTTGGCAAAGGAGCCGACGACCTGCCGGAGGGGCAAGATGACGTCGGCCGCCGTCTCGCCGGCCGCGCCGAACAGCGTCGCGTCGGCGTCGGCCGCCAGATCGCGCGTTTCTTCGGGCAGCGCCTCGCCGGTTTCTGCCTTCACTGCGTCGCCGGCCGCACCTTCGACGAAGTCGAAGTCGACGGCGTCGATGGCCTCAAGCACTTCGACCGCGGCGGGTGTGACCTCCTGTCCGATCCCGTCGCCGGGAATAACGGCTATCTCGTGTGTCATAGCAGGAGGCACGTAGTCGGCCGGTGAAAGTGGTTCGGTTCGCCGTCTCACACGTAGCGCTCGGGCGGTGGCAGCGTCCGTCGAGCGGGAGTTTCCGGAGCGGATCCGAAGCGGTTGACTCCGGGGTCCGCCATACTCGTGGAACGCGTCAGCGGTGGACCGTCTCGACCCGGCGAGCCGGACGATGGCTCGGGGCCGAGACAGGGATGGCAGCGCGGTGGCACGGCTCCCCAGCGAGCGCATCGAACTGCTGGAGGGCCGAAGCGACGGGAACAGCGCGTCGCCAGGGACCGTGCGCACCCGAGTATTGTGGTGGTTAATATGTATTTACTACCACAACACTATGGAAACTACTGATACCGTAGATACTACAGATACAAAGTATACTATCGATACTATCGGTCCAGCAGGGACCACTACTGTCGAAACAACGATACCAAGCGCCGGTCACGGCAGAGGGTGGCTTAGCTCAGAGTTTGTGTCGGAAGGCGTGGAGGACGTTCTCGCCAGTCTCGGTCAGTTCCACCTGTTTCGTCCGGCCGACATCGTTGACTTCGATGTAGCCGTCCTCGACCAGTGGGTCGACGATGTTGGCGTTCAGCAACGCGAATTTCGCCTTCTCGTTTGCCGGGTCCGCGTCGTCGATGAACGAAAGCCCGGCGTCCTCGGCGAACCCGATGAGGTCTGATTTCTTGGCGGTGTAGGTGTTCGTGTTCGTCCGCTTGAGATAGTCCAGTACTGCGACCTGATCGCGGGAGATGGCTTCGATGGGGTACGACGGGAGGACCTCCGCGCGCTCCATGCCGCGAGTGAGTGGCTCCGCTGAAATCGGCGGGACGTGTTCCTCGGGATGGACGTAGTAGGCCGTCGCCGCCGTCGCCATACACGCGATAGCGCTTCCGATAGCCGCCACTTTCGGCCCGCTGGAGACGTTGACGCGCACGATATCTTCCGGATGGTCGGCGGTCAGCGTCGTCACGACCGCCAGCACGTCGTAGAGGTCGTGTAGATCCGCGCAGTGCAGGTCGACGCTGACACCGTTGGCGTCCAGTTCTTCGACGAGTGCCTGCTGGTACGGCGTCAGCCGTGACGGCTCCGTCGTCGCTGTGAGGAGGTACACGTCGTCAGCGTTGTGCTGGTGAATCGGTTCGGCGATCCGGTCGCGTTCGTGCCCCAGCGGCGCGATGTGTATCTCCCGAATCTGGTCCATGCAGGAAGAACGCGCCCCGCACAGCTATTGGTCTTGCCATCTCCGGGACAGAAGATCACTGGACGACCGCTGCGGCGGTATCGTCCGAAATCCAAAATAGCGGGCGTCGCTCAGTCGTCTGCTTCGAGCTCCGACCGCGTCTGATCGAGGTACGGCAACTGCGAGGCCGTCTCCTCGATAGCGTTCCGGTTGGCCTTCATCAGCGCCGTCGTGTCCCAGTTGCCCTCGACGAGGGCCTCTCGCTGGGCGCGGTCGACGCTGACGTTGATCTCGTTGTCGCCGTAGGTGACTGTCTCCGCCCGCACGTCGACCTCAATCTCGCCGTCGGGGTTGTCATCAACCCATTGCTGGAGCGCGTTGATCGTCTCGTGGTCGGCAGTGACCGTCGGGATGCCAAGCGCCAGACAGTTCCCGGCGAAAATCTCGGCGAAGCCCTCACCGATGATCGCGTCGATGCCCCATCGCATCAGGGCCTGGGGCGCGTGTTCGCGCGAGGAGCCACAGCCGAAGTTGTTGTTGACGACCATCACGTTCGAGTCCTGGAACCGCTCCTCGTTGAACGGGTGGTCCTTCTCGTTGTCCTCGTCGTCGAACCGCAGGTCGAAGAAGGCGAACTCGCCCAGCCCGTCGAAGGTGACGACCTTCATGAACCGCGCCGGGATGATCTGGTCCGTGTCGATGTCGTTCCCGCGAATCGGGATGCCAGACCCCTCGACGTAATCGACCGACGGGATGTCTTCAGTGGGGTCACTCATGCCAGAGCCACCTCCTCTAGGTCGCGCACGTCAGACACCTCGCCGGTGATGGCCGCGGCGGCCACCATCCGTGGGTTCATCAGGACGGTCCGGCCGTCCTTGCTGCCCTGCCGGCCGACGAAGTTCCGGTTCGAGGAGGAGGCACAGGCCTCGTCTCCCTCCAGTTGGTCCTCGTTCATGCCCAGACACATCGAACAGCCGGCGTTTCGCCACTCGAAGCCGGCTTCCTCGAAGATGTCTTTCAGGCCTTCTTCCTCGGCGGCGCGCTGGACGCGCTGGCTGCCGGGGACGACGAACGCTCGCACGTCGTCGGCGACTTCGCGGCCCTTGACGATGCGGGCCGCCCGTCGCAGGTCAGGCATCCGAGCGTTGGTACAGGAGCCAAGGAAGGCAACGTCGATGTCGTAGCCCTCCATCGTCTCGCCGGGCTCGACGCGCATGTGTTCCTGAGCGCGACGGGCGGTGTCGACCTTGTCGTCGGCCAGCGACTCGGGTTCCGGGATCGGATCGTCGATACCGATGCCCTGACCGGGCGTGGTTCCCCATGTGACGACGGGGTCCAGTTCGCTCGCGTCGATCTCGACGACGTCGTCGTATTCGGCGTCGTCGTCCGAGCGGATGGACTCCCAGTACGGCTTGAGTTCCTCGAACTTCTCGGGGTGCTCCTGGAAGTAGTCCGTGCCTTCGAGCCACTCGTAGGTGGTCTCGTCGGGGTTGACGTAGCCCGCGCGAGCGCCGCCCTCGATGGACATGTTACAGATGGACATCCGGCCTTCCATGTCGAGGTTCTCGATGGTCTCGCCGGCGTACTCGTAGACGTAGCCGACGCCGCCCTCGGTCCCGAGCCGACGGATGATCTCGAGGATGATGTCCTTGGCCTCGACGCCCTCGTCGAGTTCGCCGGTGACCTCGATCTTGCGGACCTTCTGTTTCTCCATCGCGATGGTCTGGGTCGCCAGCACGTCCCGAATCTGGCTGGTCCCGATACCGAACGCGAGCGCGCCGAAGGCCCCGTGGGTGGAGGTGTGGCTGTCGCCACAGACGATGGTCTTGCCGGGCTGGGTGATACCCTGCTCCGGGCCGATGACGTGGACGATACCCTGGTCGCCCGTCGTTGGGTCAGAGAACTGGATACCGGCGTCCCGGACGTTCTCTTCGAGTTCGGCCATCATCGTCTCGGCCGCGTCGTCGCTGTAGGGCCGGTCCTGATTGGCGGTCGGCACGATGTGGTCGACCGTCGCGTGAGTCAGGTCCGGGCGCGCGACCTCAAGCCCGCGCTCTTTGAGCATCCCGAAGGCCTGCGGGCTGGTAACCTCGTGGATGAGGTGCAGCCCGACGAACAGCTGGTCCTGGCCGTTCGGCAGGGTCGTGACCTTGTGCTGGTCCCATACCTTGTCGTACAGCGTTCCCTGGCTCATACTGTCTCGTCCCGTCCTTCCGTTCCGCGCTCGTACGCCCGAGTGACACCCTCGTCGGGTGCTTCGTGGTCGATGTCCTCCATCGTCTCGTCAGTCTCCTCCTCCGCGTCGCGTTCGCCGCCGTCGGCGGCCACGACCGGGCCGCGGCGAAACACCGCGCCGAAGGTCCCGTTCGTCTCGGGGTGGGTGTGCTCGATGCTGCCCATCGTCGTACGCGATTCGCTCTGTTCGCCGTCCATCGTATCCGTGTGTTCCTTAGTCATCTGCTGGGGCTTCTGTCTTCTCTGCGTCGGCGTCCTCTCCCCACGCGAACAGGTCGCGCAGGTTCTCGCCGACGGCTTCGATCTGGTGGTTCTGTTCTGCGTCGCGGTACTGCTTGTAGGCGGGCCGGTTGGCCTGGTTCTCGTTGATCCACTCGCGAGCGAACTCGCCGTTCTGGACTCTTCGAGGATTTTCTCCATCCCTTCGCGGTCGATGACTTCCTCGCCGCGGGTCAGGCCACCGTACTCAGCGGTGTCGGAGACGGAGTTCCACATGCCCATGTGGCCGCCCTCGTACATGAGGTCGACAATGAGCTTCAGCTCGTTCAGACACTCGAAGTAGGCCATCTCCGGCGCGTAGCCGGCGTCGACCAGCGTCTCGAAGCCGGCCTTGACCATCTCGGTGACGCCGCCACAGAGGACGGCCTGCTCGCCGAAGAGGTCCGTCTCGACCTCTTCCTGGAAGGAGGTCTCGATGACACCGGCGCGGGTGCAGCCGATGCCCTTCGCGTAGGCCAGGGACTCCTCTTTGGCGTTGCCGGTCGCGTCCTGATAGACCGCGATGAGACCGGGCGTCCCCTCGCCGCGTTCGTAGGTCCGGCGGACGAGGTGGCCGGGCGATTTGGGCGCGACCATCGTCACGTCGACGTCTTCCGGCGGTTCAATCTGGCCGTAGTGGATATTGAAGCCGTGCGCGAACTGGAGCGTGTCTCCGGCGTCCAGTTCGTCCTCGATGGCCTCGTAGACGGCCGGCTGAATCGTGTCGGGGACGAGCATCACGACGCGGTCCGCCTCGCCGGCGGCCACGTCGGGCGTCTCGACGCGGAGGCCCGCGTCCTCGGCGTCGGCCCACGACGAAGAGTCTTCGCGGAGACCGACGATTACGTCGACGCCGGACTCGTGAAGATTCAGCGCGTGTGCGTGGCCCTGCGACCCGTAGCCCAGCACGGCTACGGTCTCGTCGTCGATAGTCGATACGTCAGCGTCCTCGTCGTAGTAGACTGTTGTGGTAAGTTCGTCAGACATCTTTCTCTAGTGTTTTCGGGCCGCGTTCCAGTGCGGCGGCCCCGGTTCGCACGATTTCCTGCACATCGAACTGCTTGAACGCCTCGATGGCGGCGTCGATTTTCTGCTTGCTGCCCGTGATTTCGACGGTGACCGAATCGGTCGACGCGTCGACGGCCTGCCCGTTGTACATGTCGGCAACGGCGTTGACGTCGTCTGGCTTCTCGCCGCTGACTTTCACCAGTGCGAGCTCTCGCCGGACGGCCTCGCCTTCGAGTTCCCTGACCGAGACGACGGGCACGAGCTTCCGCAGTTGCTTTTTCGCCTGGTCGATTCCCGGTTCCGGTTCCTCGATGAGAATCGTCATCCGGGCTGTGTCGTCGTCGACCGTTGGCCCGACGGTGAGGCTTTCGATGTTGAACTGGCGTCGGCTGAACAGTGCCGACACCTCCGAAAGCACGCCCGGTCGGTGCTTGACCAGCGCGGACAGCACCGCCTGGCGCGGTTCGTGGGTCACTTCGGCCTCGGGATCGACGCGGATTCCCTGCGTGTTGCGTCGGCCCTTCGGGCGCATCCGTTCGTCCGGCGCGGGGCCTGGCATTCCTCCAGTCATTGTTAGATCATGTCCAGCTGGTCTTCGTTGAGCGCGAACAGGCCGTTGTCACCGCCGCTGGGGACCATCGGGAAGACGTTCTCCCCGGGGTCGATGTGGGCGTCGATGACGCTCGGGCCGTCGTAGTCGCGTGCTTCCTGTATCGTTTCCTCGACGTTCTCGTAGGATTCGAGCGTGAACCCGCGCGCGCCGAAGGCCTCGGCGAGCTTGTCGAACTGCGGGATCCACGGGTACTCGGAGGCCATCCGGCGACCCTCGTAGAAGCCGTCCTGCCACTGGCGGACCATCCCGACCGCCTCGTTGTTCAGGACGACGTAGGTGATATCGAGTTGCTCCCGAACGGCGACCGATAGGCCCTGAACGGTCATCAGGAACGAGCCGTCGCCGTCGAAGCAGACGACCTCCTGGTCCGGCGCGGCGAGTTTCGCGCCGATAGCGGCGGGCACGCCGTAGCCCATCGTCCCGAGGCCGTGGGAGGACACCCAGGTGCGGGGCTCGGTGTACTCCCAGAACTGGGAGGCCCACATCTGGTGTTGCCCGACGCCGGTACAGACGATGGTGTCGTCCGGCGTCATCTCCGAGAACTGCTCGACGACGTACTGTGGCTTCAACGGCTCGTCGTCGGGCGTGTCGTAGTCCATCGGGTACTCCTCTTTCCAGGTCTGGCACTGGTCGCGCCACTCGTCGGCGTCCGGTGCGCGCGGCATCGCGTCGAACAGCTGCCGGAGCACTTCCCGGGCGTCGCCGATGAGCGGGTAGTCGGCGTAGACGTTCTTGCTGATTTCGGCGGGGTCGATGTCGACGTGGATGACCTCCGCGTCGGGGGCGAAGGAGTCGACGCCGCCGGTCAGGCGGTCGTCGAAGCGCGTCCCGATAGCCAGCATGCAGTCGGTGTTGCTAATCGCCATGTTGGCGTAGCCGGTGCCGTGCATCCCGGCCCACTCCAGCGAGAGTTCGTGGTCCTCGGGGAAGCTCCCGATGCCGGGCATCGTCGTGATGACCGGGATCTCGTACTCCTTGGCGAACTCCCGGAGCGCGCTCGACGCGTTCGCCTTGATGACGCCGCCGCCCGAGAGGATGACCGGACGGTCGGCCTCGGCCAGCGCCTCGGCGGCCTCCTGGACGTCCTCGTCGTCGGCTTCCTCGGGCACCTCGTAGGTCTCCGGCGTCTCCGGCCTGCCGGGTTCGACCTCGGTTTCGCCCTGGGTCACGTCCTTCGGGAGGTCGACCAGCGTCGGCCCCTGCCGGCCGGCGTCGGCGAGCGCGAACGCTTCGCTGACGTCGTCGCCGACGGTGTCGGAGTCGGCGGCGAAGTAGCTCTCCTTCGTGATCGGCTGGGTGATGCCGACCGTGTCCGTCTCCTGGAAGGCGTCGTTGCCGACGAACTCCGTCGGGACCTGGCCGGTTAGTGCGATGACGGGGTCCGAGTCCATGTTGGCGTCGGCGATGCCGGTCACGAGGTTCGTCGCACCGGGGCCGGAGGTGGCGAAACAGACGCCGGGGTCGCCGGTGACGATTCCGTACGCGTCCGCCGCGTGTGAGGCCCCCTGTTCGTGGGCCATCGTGACGTGGTTGATGTCGGAGTCGTACAGCGCGTCGTAGACGGGCATGATCGCGCCGCCCTGGACGCCGAAGACGTAGTCTGTCCCGGCGTTTTCAAGCGCACGGATGACCGATTGCGCGCCCGTCGTGACCGGCTCCTGTTCTGGTTCTGACTCCGTTTCTTCCGCTTCCTTGGGGACGGATGCACGTTCGCTCATCGTGTCAGCCCTCCGTCTGTTCGTGTTCGGGGTCGATACCGCGGTGATGTGTATGCTGCGTGCATGACTGGTGACTCTGTGGTGTTCAGGCGAATCGATTCGGCCGGGGGTGAAAATGTGAAATGAGGGGCTATAGTGCCCCTACAATACGCACGCCGAGAATAGCGGTCGCGGTGCTGGCGGGTGGTCGAACCTGACGCCCAGCAGCCGCGGTCATCACATCCAAATGCAGTTCGTCCCGAATAATAAACGTTCTGTGATAGCTGTTGGCGGACAGCCACTCGGAACCGGGTACTCACCGGTAGCTGCTCACTCGTAGTGACGGCCGGAAGCGAGGTCATCGGCCTACGCCCGGACCTCCTCGCTCTCCTCGGTCACGCCGATCTCCTCGGCGAACCGTTCGAGCACCGACATGGTGACCTGTTCCTCCGCGCCGTACTCCTTGACGCGGCGGGTCACTTCTCTGACCTCCGCCTCGGTCGGGTCGTAGCCCGCGTCGACGAGCCGTTCCCGGACCGAGTGGGCCCCGGTGTGCTTGCCGAGCACGAGTTCGCGCGTGGCCCCGACCATCTCGGGGGTCATGACGCCCGGCTCGAACGTGTCGGAGTTCTCGATGACACCGGCAGCGTGGATACCGCTCTCGTGGGAGAAGGCGTTGCGCCCGACGACGGGCTTGTTCGCCGGCACCCCGATGTCGGATTTCTCCTCGACGATCCGCGATAGCTCCGTGATGCGGGTGGTGTCAATTCCGGTGTCGACGTCGTAGAGCGACTCCAGCGCCATCACGACCTCTTCGTAGGCCGCGTTGCCGGCGCGTTCGCCGATCCCGTTGACCGACACCTGCGCCTGGCTGGCTCCGGCCTCGAAGCCGGAGATGGCGTTGGCCGACGCCAGCCCGAAGTCGTCGTGCGTGTGCACGTCGATGTAGGCGTCGGTGCAGTCGTCGACGATCTCGATGAGGTCGTAGAACCGCCGCGGCGTGGCGACCCCACAAGTGTCCGGAATGTTGATCCAGTCCGCCCCCGCCGCGGACGTAGCCTCGATGACTTCGACGAGGAAGTCCTCGTCAGTCCGAGTCGCGTCCATCGGGGAGAACATGCACTCGACGCCCGCGTCTTTGATCATCTCGACACAGTCGACGGCAGTGTCGAGTGCCTCCTGACGGGTCGCATGCATGGAATCCTGCAACTGTACGTCCGACGTCGAGACGAAGGTGTGGACCATGTCCACACCAGAATCCAGAGCCGCCTCGATGTCTTTCTCGACCACACGCGCCAGTCCGCAGGTCGTCACTCGCGTGGACTCGGCGATGTCGCGTACTGCCTCGAACTCTGCATCGGAGTTGACGGGGAACCCGGCCTCGATGACGTGGGTGCCCATCTCGTCGAGCAGCGCGGCTATCTCGCGTTTGTCCTCGTAGTTGAACGACGTACGTGGTGACTGCTCACCATCGCGCAGCGTGGTGTCGAAAATCCGTGCGTCTGTAATCTCAGACGTGGAATCCAGTGTGCCCTGGAAGAACTCGATCCGCCGGAGATTCCGACGTGCCCTCGTTGTTGGACATAAGCACCCGTAACTGGATGCTTCCACTATTTATACTTGTCCATAAGGCGGTGATGCGTACACACGTCACACAGGTACGACCGCGGCCAGTGCGACTGCCGCGCGTCAGACAGGTGGGGAGGATTTTTGCTCTATCCGCCCATGTGTGTGGCTATGAGTGATTTCGAGGGGCTGGACCTACAGGCCGTGGAGGACCAGATGGATGAGGACCGTGATGGGGCCGGTAGCAATCGCGTCGTGCTCGGCGTTCTTGACGGATCGGAATCGCCCGACCAGTGGATCGACACCATCGAGAACGGGTCGGTACTGGTCCTCAACGTCGAGGGCGACCTGAACGAGCTTGCAGCCGGGTTCGCCCGACCGGTCCGCGAGGCCGGCGGCGAACTGATGCACTTCCGCGGGTTCCTGATTGTGACGCCGCCGGGGGTCAGCATCGACTCTGAGCGGCTGGATTGAGCGACACAACAGGCTGCATCCACCGAGCGGTGCTGTCGTGGGCGATACATTTCTCTGTGATGTCTATCGAAACCACGGGCGTAGCGATTTCGGCCGACGACAGAACAGCTAGCACGACCGCTCACGGCGAGAGCAGTCGCTGCAACAGGCCGTGCCACACGCGAATACCGTGGTTCCACGCTTGCCAGTAGGTGTCAAAGAAACGAGGGGAACCACTGTCAGTGTGGCGCGGTCGGGTCGTGATCTGGGTGTGGCAATCCGGGCAGCGGTAGTGCGTACTACCACACCGTTCGACCACAGCCCAGTCACCGTCGTACCTGCTCTGGTGCCCACAGTCCGGACAGAACAGCGTCGCCTTCGCGGGGACATCGTGTTCAGTCCGGGAGTCAGTCAGGGACATCCTCGACTCGAACGTGGCTCTCGATACGAAAAGAACCTACCTATGAGGGGCCTATACGGC
Organism: Haloarcula sp. CBA1122; assembly: GCF_009741785.1. NCBI lineage: Archaea > Methanobacteriati > Methanobacteriota > Halobacteria > Halobacteriales > Haloarculaceae > Haloarcula > Haloarcula sp. CBA1122. Next base: position 42,089 of record NZ_WPCB01000015.1, on the reverse strand, counting down.
TACTAGTACAGGGGGAGGTCATTATATTCGCATCCAGCGAGTGCATCCCCGAATATCACTGGGCGGCCACGCCGACACCAGCGGCCGCCTACGCTGATACCAGCGTCAGGTAGTGGCCGTCCCGGTCCCTGATTCGGACGCCCTCGTCGACCGATGTGACCGCAAGCGCGTCGTCAGCGACTTCCCTTGCCGTCGATTTCGGGTCTTCGGCAACGACGCCGAAGTCCACGTGGACGCCGCCGCGGGCGTCGGCGATGCCGAGCCGTGGTGACCACAACTCTAGGTCGAGGTCGCCGGTCGACAGCCTGACCCGGCCTTCGTCGCGGCCGTCGTCGACCAGTTCGAACCCTAGCGTGGTGTAGAACTCCACCGCCGAGGACAGGTCCTCGACTTCGAGGACGAGTTCGAACAGGCCGGTGACGCCATCGCCGTCGACCGCCCGCTCGCCGAGTTCCACGCAGTTGCCCTGCGGGTCGTAGAAGTACAGCGAGCGCGCGTCCCCGAAGGTGTGTTCGACCAGGTCGAAGCGCTCGTCCAGCCGGCCGTACCAGTCGTCGTACTCCCGCTCGGGAATGGTCAGTGCGTAGTGGGTGTGGAGCCCGCCGCGCGGAACCGTCCCCGGCGCGCGGAGCCTGAGTTCGGTGTCGCCGGCCGCGAGCACGGCCTCGTCTGGGCTCTCTGAGAGTACGTCGAGTTCCAGAAAGGCCTCGTAGAACGCCGTTGCACGGTCCGGATACTTCACCTCCAGTGTGAGCCAGGCGGGCGAGGAGAGCATATCGGTGCTTCGGCCGCCACCGACAAAGCCGCTGTGGACGACGTTTCGAAGGCGAAACAACCCCAGCACGCGAGTTTCCCGTTCTCGACCATTTATTCACGTCAGGCCCGTACAGAGGCGTATGCCAACCAACACGCAGGACGAAACGGCGGCGTGGCTGGAGACGAACCGCTGGGAGCGCGGCGTGAGCTACATTCCGTATCCCGACGAAATGATGGTCCGGGCGAGTCACGTCCTCAAGACGGATGCCGGCGTGTTCGTCGTCGACCCGATAGACGTCGACGGTATCGACGACCTGTTCGCCGAGTTCGGCGACGTGGCCGGCGTCGTCATCCTGTTAGACCGGCACAAACGCGACAGCGCCGCCGTTGCGAACCGACACGACGTGTCGGTGTACATCCCCGAGTGGATGTCGGGTGTCGAGGAAGACATCGACGCGCCGGTCGAACGCATGCACCGACAATTGCCGGGCACGGACTACGGCGTCCACAAGATTATCAAGAACACGTTCTGGCAAGAGGCCGCGCTGTATGGCGACGAGGACGATACGCTGGTCGTCCCCGAGGCAGTCGGGGCGGCGGACTACTTCCTCGCCGGTGACGAGCGACTCGGTGTCCACCCAATGTTGCGCCTGTTCCCTCCGAAGAAACTCTCCCGGCTGGACCCCGAGCGGGTCCTGGTCGGTCACGGAGAGGGTGTGATGGAAGGTGCCGCCGAGGACATCGCGTACGCGCTCCGCGGGTCGCGAGGCCGGACGCCGGGCCTGTACGCGAAGAACCTCAAGTCGCTCGTGCTCGGCTAAACCGACGGAAGCGACGCTGTTTTACCCGACCCGTGCGAAGGTGTGGCGTGGTCTACGTCACACGCGGACTCGTCGAGACGCTGTTACGGCTCGCCAGCGAGGCCGAACCTGACGACGTGACGATTTCGCTGGCCGTCACGCCGGCCGGAGAACTCCCGGATGCTGACTTACCGGACGAGACACCGGTGTTCACTGACTTCTATCTCCCCTCAGCCGGGGCCTCGGTGAAGGCGGTGTTCGGCGTCGACCTTGGAACGCCGGCCGGCCAGACACAGGGCCGATTCGTTTCCCACCCCGACGGGTACATGGGCGTCAGCAAGACCGACGACCTGCACGAGGTGATCTTCGTCGGCATCCCGCCGTGGGATATCGACGCCTTCGGAGCCTTCGACAGATCCGGGCAGGAACAGGAGGTCACGGTTCTCGACGTCGAGCCTCCGGAAAAGTATCCGCAGTAGCGTTCCGTCTCCGGAGCGGTTACTCCAAGTAGCCCAGGTCCCGCAACTGGTCGGTGATATCCTGGAACTGCGCTTCGGTCAGTTCGCCTTCCCGCTGGTGCTGGACGACGATACTCCGGAGCAGGAACCGAACGAGATCAGAGGTGCTGGAGAAACTCGTCCCCTCGATGGTCTCTTCGACGCGCTCCGCGAGGTCCTTCGGAATCGATACTGTGGTGTAATCGGACATATCGGCACGGAAGCGTGCCGGCGGGATATGCGTTGTGTCCCAGCTTACCGCGGGTCCGTGGCCTCAGTGTCGAACTGGCCCATCGTGGCGTGATTGGTCGGCGAGAACATCTTCGGCGCGCGGCGGGACTTGCTCTCCGCGTCGTCGAAGGGCAGCGTGGTTGTCGGGTACGAGTCGTCGTTTCGGGGGGTCGTGATTCGTGTTGTCATCCTGGGGGTCGTGTCGGCCGGCGTCTGTGGTTTGTGGGCAGTGCAGTGTGAGGGTCGCGTGAGGGGCGTACATCGGATACAAGCATTGAGTATCACCACCTTTTGCCCCATCCATAATAAATGTTCATGATGGAGCCGCGGAATATAATGTGTCATGGTAACGAACATCTTGATAGAAGATAACGCAGTCACCAACGGAGGCCAGGATAAAACTGCTTCCCAGACTGGAGACGCTAACGTGGCCTGTCTGTCCTGTGGCGGCCAGATGGAACGGCGCTGAAACGACCGGCTCAGACGACGAACTGAATCTCGTACTCAGTCAGGTTCTCGTAGCCATCGGCAGTGACGACGGCGATATCTTCGATTCTGACCCCGCCGACATCGGGGTCATAGAGGCCGGGCTCGATAGTGACGATGTGTCCCGGTTCGAGTTCGCCGCCATTCGGTGCCAGCCGTGGAAGCTCGTGGACGTCCAGCCCGACGCCGTGGCCCGTGCTGTGGATGAACCCTGTCTCCGTTCGGTCGTCATCACGCAACGTCGGCTCGCCGGCGTCCTCGTACACGTCACAGACAGCGTCGTGTACGTCTTTGCCGGTCGCACCGGGTTCCAGCGCATCGAACGCCGCTTCCATCGCCCGCTCGGTGAGGTCGTACCACTCCCGCACCGTCTCGCTTGGCTCGCCTTTGACGAACGTCCGCGTCATGTCGGCGTGGTACTTCGTCGCCTTGTCCTTCGGGAAGATGTCGATGATAACCGGCTCGTGGGCGACGAGCGGCCCGCTCCCAGAGTCGTGAGGGTCCGCAGCGTCCGCCCCGCAGGCGACGATAGTCTCGTCCAGCGAGCAGCCGTGCCGGAGCAGCGTCACCTCGATCTCCTCTTTCACCCGCTCGCTCGTCAGCGTCTCGCCGTCAATTTCGAGCGTGTCGTCCTCGGCAATCTCTGACGCCTCAAGCAGCGATTCGGCCGCCTGCATCGCCGCCTCGTTGGCCCGCTGTGCCGTCCGGACGTAGTCGACTTCGGTCTCGGTCTTCGTCGCGCGGATCTCCGTGACGATGCCGTCGGTGTCGGCCGTCACGTCGACACCACGTTCGCGCAGGCCGTCCGCAGTCCGGAGCGGGAACCGCGGGGGTACGGCCACGCTGTCCACATCGTAGGACGCGAGGAAATCCGCGAGGACGTGCGAGACTGCCTCCTCGGGACCGTACTCCTCGACCTTCTTCTGGTGGTCGAAATCGACGTACCGTTCGACGGTCTCGGCTCGCGATTCACGCTTGGCGCGACCGAACTCCAGACTCCGCGGGAAGAGGAGATGTGTGTCGCCGTCGTACAGCGTGATGAACGGGTCCGGCGCGTCGAAGCCAGAGAGGTAGTACTGGTCTGACACCTCGGAATCCGCATCGAGGAGGTAGCCGTCGACGCCGGCGTCATCGAGATATGCGTCCAGTGCTGCGAGGTCAGGTTCCATACGTGTCAGTCTGGCCCCCATCCCCATATACGTCTCCCACTGAGCCGCTCGGCGGCCCGACATATGGCCACGAATGGCATACCGATGCAGTTTGGCCGCTCATTTATTGACGGTCCAGCCCCTCAATACTAGTAATGAGTGACTTGTCCGGTGAAGACGTAACTGTCGTCGGTGGCGGCATCGGTGGCCTCTCCGCCGCGTGCTATCTGGCGGACGCAGGCGCGGACGTCTCGCTACTGGAGAAAAACGAGCAACTCGGGGGCCGCGCCTCCCGGCTGGAGGTGGACGGGTTCCGGTTCGACATGGGTCCGTCGTGGTATCTGATGCCCGACGTGTTCGAGCGGTTCTTCGCGTACTTCGGGAAAGAGCCACGCGATTACTACGACCTCCAGCGGCTCGACCCGCACTACCGCATCTTCTTCAAGGACGGCGACCGGATCGACGTGACCGGCGACAACGCCGAGATGGCCCGGAAGTTCGAGGAGTACGAACCCGGCGCGGGCGAGGCGTTCGAAGACTACCTCGCGACGAGCGAACGTCACTACGAGACGGCGATGAACAAGTTCGTCTACGAGGACCGCTCGGAGCTGCGCGACTGGATTGACCTCGATGTGATGACTGCCGCTCCGGTCGGGCTCCAGCTTATCGGCTCGATGCAGGGCCACGTCGAGGACTACTTCGAGCACCCGAAGCTCCAGCAGATCATGCAGTACACGCTGGTCTTCCTCGGTGGCTCTCCGCGGACGACGCCAGCGCTGTACAACATGATGAGCCACGTCGATTTCAACCTCGGCGTGTACTACCCCGACGGCGGCGTCGGCGCGGTCGTCGACGGCCTCGTCGAACTCGGCGAGGAACTCGGCGTCACCTACGAGACCGACGCCGAAGTCGACGAGATTTCCCGGCGGAAGGATGGATTCCTCGTGGAGACAGTCCACGGCGACACGACCCACCCCGACGAAGTGGTCGTCAACGCCGACTACGGCCACGCCGAACGGGAACTCCTGCCCGACCACGAGCGCCAGTACGACGACGATTACTGGGACGACAAAACGTACGCACCGTCCGCTTTCCTCATGTACATGGGTGTCGAGGGCGACGTGGAGCCCCTGAAGCACCACACGCTCGTCCTGCCGACGGACTGGGACCCCCACTTCGACGACATCTTCGACGAGCCCGCGTGGCCCGATGACCCGGCGTACTACCTCTGTGTGCCCTCGAAAACCGACGACACCGTCGCCCCAGACGGGCACTCGAACCTGTTCGTTCTGGTCCCAATCGCGCCGGGCCTGCACGACGGCGACGAGATCCGCGAGGAGTACCGCGAGAAGGTGCTTGCCGACATCGCTGACAACACCGGCGTCGACCTGCGCGACCGCATCGTCTACGAGAAGCAGTTTGCCGTCTCCGACTTCGGCGAGCGGTACAACGCCACGGAGGGCACAGCTCTCGGGCTGGCACACACACTCCGCCAGACCGCCCTGCTGCGACCCAACAACCGCTCGTCGGCCGTCGACGGCCTCTACTTCACGGGGTCGTTCACGACGCCCGGCATCGGCGTGCCGATGTGTCTCATCAGCGGCGAACACACCGCAGAGGCGCTCATCGAGGATATCGCCTGAGTAATGCCCGAACTCCCGACCGACCGCATCACCGCCGTCATTCCGCCGGAGGAGACGCTGGTGGGGTACCTGTTGCGGCTCTCCCGGCCGCGGTTCTGGCTGTACCTCGGCGGCCCGGTCATCGTCGGCGTCAGCTACGCGGCCGACGGCCCGGGCGAACTGTTCTCGCCGCTGGCTATCGCGCTGTTTCTGTACTTCACCATTCCCGGGAACGTGTTTCTCTACGGGGTCAACGACATCTTCGATGCCGACATCGACGAGCACAATCCCAAGAAGGACGAGGGCCGAGAGGTCAGCTACCGCGGTGACAGCGCCGTCACAGCCATCGTCGTCGCAAGCGGCGCGCTCGCGTTGGTGTTCGTCCTCGGGCTGCCGATGCTCGGGGTCGTGGCCCTGCTCGCCTGGGTTGCGCTCTCTGTCGAGTACTCGGCCCCGCCGCTGCGGTTCAAGACGACGCCGTTCCTTGATTCCATCTCGAACGGGCTGTACATCCTGCCGGGCGTCATCGGCTACGCCGCTATCGAAGGAGCGGCCCCGCCAGCGACGGCGGTCGCCGGCGCGTGGCTCTGGGCGATGGGGATGCACACCTTCTCGGCGATTCCCGATATCGAACCCGACCGCGAGGCCGGCATCCAGACGACGGCGACGTTTCTGGGCGAGTCAAACACCTACTACTACTGCGTGATGTGCTGGCTCACGGCCGCGTTCGTGTTCACCTACACCCACTGGGTGTTCGGCCTGATACTGCTCGTCTACCCCGGCCTCGTGTTCGGGATTCTCGGCATCGGCGTCGACATCGACGAAGCCTACTGGTGGTACCCCGCCATCAACACCGTCGTCGGCATGGTGTTCACACTCATCGCGCTGTGGGTGATGCTGTATGGGTAGCGGCGAGGACCGGACCATAGCGGGCTGGACGCTCCCCGAGACAAGGACCGACGCGACCGCGCAGTTCGACCAGTTCGTCACCGAGAACCGCTTTACCATCGCCGTCGTTTTCCCGCTCGTCGGCGCTGTCACCCTGCTTGCCAGCGCCGAGGGACTGTTGCCCGACCCGCTCGCGTTCAACCCCTACTTCGTCCTGTTCGGAACGTTCGTGATGCGGTTGCCTCTCGTGGCCGGTGTCTTTCCGCTCGTGGACCGCCGGGCCGGGCTGGCGCTGGTCGCGCTGACGCTCTACTCCTACGGCATCGAACTCGTCGGTGTCCGGACCGGCTGGCCCTACGGCGAGTTCACGTACGGCGTCGACCTTGGCCCGATGCTGCTGGGCGAGGTGCCGTTCGGGCTCCCGGTCTTCTTCTTCCCGCTGGTCCTGAACGCCTACCTGCTCGTCCTGCTGTTGCTCGGCAACAGGGCGGCGTCAACCGCGGTTCGGCTGCTGGCGACGCTGGCGACGGTCATGCTCGTCGACCTCGTGCTCGATCCGGGTGCCGTGGCAATCGGTTTCTGGACCTACGAGATGCCCCAGTTCTACGGCGTCCCGTGGCAGAACTACACCGGCTGGCTCCTCTCTGGATCGGTCGCCGTCCTGCTGTTCGACCTCGGGTTCGACCGTGCGGGGCTCCGACAGCGACTCCGGGATTGCCCGTTCATGCTCGACGACCTGGTGAGCTTCGTCCTGCTGTGGGGCGGTATCAACCTCTTTTATGCGAACTGGGTGCCTGTCGGCCTGGCCGCGCTGCTGGGGGCCGGCCTGCTGTGGACGGACCGCTTCGACTTCGACCTCTCGGAGACGCGGCTCGGTCGGGCCGTCTGGCGGTAACCTCCGGGCTCGCTGTCGCTCTCCCGACCACGACAGTGAGACAGGCCAAGCGTTTAAGCGACCGCGTAGGTAGGTGGACGTATGGAGCGAATCCCGTTCGGAATCCGGCAGCTCGACTCCATCATCAACGGTGGAGCGCCCGCCGGGAGCGTCGTCCTGCTGTCCGGCGAGGCCGGCGCTGGCTCCCGGGAGTTCATGCATACGAGCGCACTCATCAACGGGCTCGAACAGGTGGACGGGGAGTTGCACGACCTCTACTACGGCGACCGCTCGGCCGACGCTGTTGCCCCGGACGAAGTCCACTACATCTCCTTTACAACAAGCGAGTCGCAACTGGTCAGCGAGATGCGGCTGGCGATGGACGACGACGTGGTCGACAAGGGAAGCCAGGCGGTCGAGTTTCACGACCTCTCGGAGCGGTACTTCCACATCAGTCCGGTGCCGCGAGAGTGGTACGCCAGGGAGACCGCGTCAATCACCGACCTCCGGGCGCGCCACGAGCGGGATGACCTGCTCGGCACGCTCGGGATGGTATTGAACGACGTGGCGGCGAACAATCTCGTCGTCATCGACTCGCTGTCTGACCTCGTTAGCGCGACGGACGAGGAAGTCAGCTGGTCGGACGTCAGCTCGCTCGTCCAGGGAATCCAGAAGGCAGCCCACCAGTGGGGGGGCCTTATCCTCTTGCACGTCAATCCGGAGACGATATCGTCGACCCGACACGGGCAGCTCGTCGACGCATCCCACGGCACGATGGAGTTCGCGTGGGAGTCCGGCGGTTCCACCCGGGCTCGGACCCTCGTCGTCCAGCAGTTCCGCGGCGTCCTCTCGCAGATAGAGGACGAGGACATCGTGCAGTTCGAGACCGAACTGGGCGATGCCGGCTTCGATATCAGCGACGTGCGCAAGATTCGGTAGCGATAGTCGGCAGCAGAGATGCCCGTAACTGTCGGAAAAAGACAACGAGCCGCGTGCTGACGGTTCGCTCCCGCTCTCGGTATCTGAAATCGGCGACAAACCCTTATCAGTCTTGTTCGTCAAGAGTGTCGTAATGTCCTCCGAGTCGACTGATGACGGAGGAGTGTACGTCGAGCTATCTGCAGATCTAGACGAGTGGCTGACCGAGCAGGCCGAGACGCTCGGCGTGCCTCGCGACGCCGTCATGGAGCAACTGCTGGCCGCATATATGACAGCGGCCGACTCGGACGATGAGATGGACGACCTCATTCAGCCATCGGCGGACGAGTTGGATGCCGTCGTCGCCGCAACCGTGGACGAGAAGCTGAACGGCTCAGTCGAAGCAGCGACCGAGAGCGCTGTCAGTTCCCAGCTCCCCGATATCGTCGACACGGTGGAACGCCAACTCGCAGAGCGGTTCGACGCGCTCGAAGCGGACTTTCAGACGAAGATCGAAGACGTCCGCGAGCGCGTCGTGCAGGTCAAACGGGAGGCCGACGCGAAAGCGCCGGCCGACCACGGCCACGAAGAGTTCGACCGCATCGATGCACTCACACAAGAGATCGAAGATATCGAGGCGGAACTCGCCGCGCTTCGGGGCGACGTGACCGAGTCGCTCGAAACAGAGAACGAGCGAGTCGCTGACATCGACAGCCGACTCGACGATGTCGAAGACAAACTCACCCGCGTCGCCTGGGTCGTCAGCGACCTCCGCGACGACCAGGGCGGCCGGGACCAGAATCAGAAAGCGGTCGACCGGCTGAAACGCGCCGCGGCCCAGGAGAACATCTCGACGGCACGCTGTTCGAACTGTGACGAGCAGGTCGAGATCGGACTGTTGACCGAACCCCAGTGTCCACACTGCAACACGACGGTGTCGGACGTCCGGCCTGAGGGCGGCATTATCCGCTCGAAGGCGCGGCTAGTGGCCGCAGCACAGCTTGAACCGGGAGAGACCAATGAGTGACGACGAGCGAGACCCCTTCGAAGAGCTCGACCCGGATGACGACCGCGAGGGCGACCCGTTCGAGCGCCTCGGTGCGGGGCCTGACGACGCGGACGGCTCGGCAGACGCACGCCAGCCACCCGACGACGGTTGGCCGGGCAGCGAATCGAGCGACGAACCGGCCGACGGTGCGTCCGAGGCGGAACCCGATGCAACCGATGCTGACGACCTGCTCTCGGCTGTCGACACGGAAGAGTTCCGTTCAGATTCGGCACCTGAATCGGACAGTCCCCTTTCGGGGTCCTCACCCGACCCGGACGACCCCTTCTCGGGAATGGACGAGCGCGGCGAGGACCCTTCGGGAGCGGCGAGAGCGCGTTCGAGCGGGTCGACGTCGATCACATCGACGCGGACAAGGTGTGGGCGGAAATCGCCGAGGACGGCGACGACAAGACTACACCCGAGAGCCGCTACGCGGAGGTATCGAAACACCGCTACTGTGAGCAGTGTGAACACTTCTCCGCACCGCCGAACGCGCACTGCACGAACGAGGGGACCGAGATCATGGAGTTCCTCGACATGGAGACGGTCCGGCTACTGGACTGTCCGGTCGTCGCCGAGCAACACGAGATCGAGGACGAGCAGTAACGGCTTTTTGCCTCGGTGTCCGACGGGCGTGTATGCAGTTCTGCGACGACTGTGGTTCGATGATGCACGCCGACGGTGACGAGATGGTCTGTCAGTCCTGTGGTGCGCGAGTTACCAAAGACGAGGACCGCGCGGCCGAGTTCGTCAGCACGGACGAACAGAGCGGCGACGAACTGATAGAGACCGAGGAGGGCTCGAACTTCGAAGGGAAGCCCACGGCTGACGACGTGACCTGTGAGGAATGCGGACACGGGAAAGCGTGGTACACCATCAAACAGACCGGGTCGGCCGACGAACCGCCGACGCGCTTTTTCAAATGCCAGGAGTGTGGCCACCGGTGGCGGGAGTACAACTAGAGCAGCGAATCCAGAATCCGGAGCTCTTCCTCCTCGGATATCTTGTCGGAGTCCATACACGCGTGGACGACCTTGTGAACGAGTTCGGGCTCCTGAAACGGCTCTGGCGAGCCGCCGCCGTCCGTGACGGTTTCGACCTGTCCTTCGAGTTCAGCCAACTGTGCGGAGAGGTCCTCGACGGTTGACTGGAACGTAGTCAGCGTGGTGTTCACCTCGCCGGCCGCTGTCTCGACTTCCGTTGGCGAGCGGTCGCCGTCGTCGGGCGCAGTATCAGGGCCTGACGCTTGACTGTCGGCTCCGTCGGGGTTGTCTGTTGACTCCGGCGATTGGGTATCGGGTGTCTGGGTTTCTGCCTCGTCCGAGATCGTCGCTGATTCGGCTTCTCCGTCGCTGAACACGGCGTTTGCGAACGCTTCTCGGTTCGCCCAGTCGAACCCGTCGATCCCGTTGACGCGGTTGCTCACCGTCGAGGCAGTGACGCCGAGCTTCTCCGCGAGGTCCCGCTGGGACGCGGTGGGGTGTTTCTGGATTGCTCGGATCGTCTCACGTTCTGTCGACGAGAGGTCCGCAGGGGCTGGATATGACTGTGACTCCGTCGACGGTTCACTCTCTGACTGGGCGGCCGTTTCCGTCTCGTCGGCCTCAGCCGGGTCGCCGTGTTCCTCAAGAACTCGCTCGACCAGTTCCGCTGTTGCACTCGGTACTTCGGCCGCAAGCTCTGCGATGGATGCCTCGGGGTTCTCAGCCGCTACATCGAGTATTTGCTTGTGACGCATCGATTTAGGGGCCGTTCGGCCATTCGTTGATTTGCTCATTGATATCACCACGTAGGGATGGTACCGCCACCCGATCCCCCAACCTGATACACATTTGACTGAAACCAATGGAATTGTCAAAAGCTTTTGGTTAGTCACAAACATTAATTAAGATGTTATTTAATCTGACATCACCTGCCTCATCAGCGACACAGACTACCCAGATCGAGGAGACAGGTCTATTCCGGCCGAACTGGAATCAGTCGGTCAAAACTGAACCCGTACCTTCTGAAAGCATTTATCCGGGGCAGGGCAACGCAGAGCCATGTACCGCCGTCGCGTTCTGGCACTCTGCGGACTGGCTATCACCGGTGCAGGATGTCAGGGTGAAACCGAGGACACCGGGACAGTGACGCCGATGCCGTCACCAGGCGTCAGCGAAACCGACATTGGGTCGCCGCCCAGTGTGACCGTCACGGACGCCGTGGTGGCGCCAGGCGTCGTGATTCCTCGCACTGACTCTATCAGCGTTGAACCGACAGGCGGCCAGTTTCTCGTGCTCACGACGACCATCGAGGGCTCGGGAGTGGACCGGGGCGCGTTCTCGCTCAGATTCGATGGGTCGACGTACAGCCCCGAGACGTTCAGGAACGGTCTGTATCGCGACGGCGAGTGGGGCCGACAGTTCACCGAGGCCGGTGGGCCGCTGGTCTTCGACCTGCCCGAAACCGGCTCAGCTAGCGACGCCCGACTGTCTTGGCCCGGCGGGGAGTGGACGATGCCGAAGACAGTTCAGAACAGACTCGAAGCACCGTTGCCGTCGTTCGACGTTACTCTCGACGGACCGGAGCGTGTCACTGAGCCAGCCATGCCGACGCTTGAGATAACAGTCACGAACACGGGCGACACCGCAGGTCGGTACGTCCTCGCACTCAACCGAACCGGCCCACGCGTCGCCTACGCGCCTGTCGGCCGGTTTGATAGGGTACTGGAGCCAGGAGAAACAGCGGGTATCACGCACGACGCTAAGACACCGTACGTCGACGATACGGAGCCGCGTGAAGTCACGTATCATCTGCGGGCCCCGGACGATAACAACGACGCGACACACCGGATCAAGCCGGTCGACGAGGAAACCGCGACCGAGTCGTAGCGACTCATCGGTTCGAAAGCCGTCTTTCCGTCGCAGAAAGTCACCGGACAGCCGTGTGTTGGCGCAGGAGCGCCGCCTCAGACCCCTTCGAGGTCGGACCGGTACTCGTTGATCTGGTCGTCGGCGTCGTCGATGGCTTCGGTCACGTCTTCCGCGTCGCCACTGCTGAGGTCGTTGAGCGCCGACTGGATGCGGGCGAGTCGGCCGTGGTCCGGGCCGCGTTCGTCGGTCGCGAGGGAGTCGAGCTGGGCAGCGAGTTCGGCGAGGCGCTCGCTCGCCTCGTCGCTGTCAGTGTCTTCGGCCGCTGATTCGAGCAGTTCACTCGCGGACGCGAGTTCGTCGCGTGTCATACGTGGGGATTTACAGATGGGGACTAAAACGGTTCGGCTTACGGAAGTGGGTTTATTTAAATAGATCAGTGGGCATCGAGCAACCGGGCATGACTGGCCGGTTCGCTGCCATCGCGATAGCGATGACCTGTGGTCGACAGGACAGGAAACGTTTACCCCGCACCCGCCCGCAAACGCGCCATGGCGAATTTCCTCTTTTGTTCGTTGGACGCGGCGCTCATCGGTGACATCGCCTGGCAGGTCAGCCGGGAGGGACACGACGTCCGGTACTACATCGAAGCCGACAGCGATCAGGAGATCGCCGACGGGTTCGTACCGAAGACCGACGACTGGCGGGGCGACCTCGGCTGGGCCGATGTCGTCGTCTTCGACGACATCTGGGTCGGCGGCGACATCGGCACCGGTGAACTCACACGGGAACTCCGGGCCGAAGGCCACGCCGTCGTTGGCGGGACACCCAACACAGATGCGCTCGAAGAGGACCGCGGCTACGCGATGGAGGTCCTCGAAGACCACGGTGTCAACACTATCGAGCATCACGTCTTCGAGGACTTCGACGCCGGCATCAAGCACGTCCAGGAGAACCCTGCGCCGTACGTCATCAAACCGCTCGGGGAAGTCCAGAACGTCAAGCGACTGCTCTACGTCGGGAACGAGGACGACGGCAGCGACATCGTCGATGTGCTTCGAGCGTACAAGAAGGCGTGGGGTCACCGGATGAAAGGGTTCCAGCTCCAGCGGAAGGTCGAGGGCGTCGAAATCGCCGTCTGTGGTTTCTTCAACGGCGAGTCGTTCGTCGAACCGATCAACTTCAACTTCGAGCACAAGAAGCTGTTTCCGGGCAACATCGGTCCCTCGACCGGCGAGATGGGTACTTCGATGTTCTGGGCCGGCCGGAACGAACTGTTCGCGGAGACACTCGGCAAGGTGGAAGGCTGGCTCGCCGACGAGGGGTACGTCGGCAGCATCGACATCAACTGCATCGTCAACGAGGACGGTATCTATCCGCTGGAGTTCACGCCGCGGTTCGGGTACCCCACAATCACGCTCCAAGAGGAGTCGTTCGAATCAGAAACAGGCCAGTTCTTCCTCGATCTGGCGAACGGGCGCGACCCCGAACTGGAGGTCCACCGCGGGTATCAGGTCGCGGTTCGGGTCGTCCTCCCGCCGTTCCCGTTCGACGACCAGAAGACGTACGACGAGAACTCCCGCAACGCCGCGGTCGTCTTCGGATCCGACAGCCGCGAGGGCATCCACATCGAGGACGCGAAGCGCGTGCCCGTCGAGGGCACGGACCGCGCGACCGGCGAGAGAAGCGAGTCAGGAGCGGCGGTCGACGGGCAGTGGCGCGTGGCTGGCGAGAGCGGGATGCCGCTGGTCGTCACGGGCAAAGGCGATACGATGCAGGGGGCGCGGGAGCAGGCTTACGGGCGCGTCGACGATATCCTCATTCCGAACTGTTACTACCGCGACGACATCGGCGAGCGGTGGATAGAGGGCGACGGGGACCGCCTGCAGGCATGGGGCTATCTCGGCCCTGCTGTGTAGCGACGTGCAGGATAGCGTTCCTGTCTGACCGAGCTTTGGCACGCGCCGAACGTGGACCTTTATGTGTGTAACACATACCCATGATTGACGAATGGACGCACAAACTGAACGGTCGCCGCTACACGTCTCGCACACCGACCACGACGACGGCTGGACGGTCGCTGTCGACCTCGACTCGCTTCAGGTCAGCGACGACCATGTGACAGTCGATATCATCGGGACGGAAGCCATCGTTGCCGTCGACGCCCCGCACCTCCAGACGGAGTTCGACGTCGACCTGCCGGCCGCCGGCGCGGTCCAGACACTCAGAAACGGCGTGCTCACGCTATCGAAGCGGAGCTAGCGCTGTCGCGGGCCACTTGTTCAGCCGCAGTCTCGCAGTTGTGACAGCAGCACAATACGACGTGACTCCACAAGGAATTTGAGCGTGATGCTGGAAGCGTTCAGTGATGACCACCCCTCCCGACCAGGACCCGCCGACGGTTCTGGGCTCGGTGCCACCGCTTCGTGCGTGGATTCGAACGTTTCTCATCGGCCTCTGTATGGGCAGCGCGGACGGGGTCCCCGGTGTTTCCGGGGGCACAATCGCGCTCATCGCCGGGGTCTACGAGCGACTCATCGCCGCGATTACCGCCGTTACGCCGGGCCGCGTAATACGGTTCGTTCGCGCTCTCACGCCGCTAGACGGCGGTGTTGATTTGCGCGGTGCGTTTGCCGAACTCCTCGAACTCGACATCTGGTTCCTCCTCGCGCTGGTCGCCGGCGTCGGTACCGCCGTCGTCATCGTAACACACATCGTCACCGTCGCCAGCCAGGAGACGCCGGCGTTGCTTTTCGGCTTCTTCTTCGGCCTCATCGCCGCCTCCGCGGTGGTGTTGCTGCGCAGTCTCACGGTCGAGTCGCCGTTCCAGATAGGGGCCGGCGTCCTCGGGTTTCTGCTTGCGTTCTACGTGTCCGGCGTCTCGAACACCGCCGCCGACGGCGGCAGTCTCGCACTCGTCTTCATCGCCGGCATGATCGGCGTCAGCGCGATGATTCTGCCCGGCATCTCGGGATCGCTGTTGCTCGTCATCCTCGGGCAGTACGACAGGATGTCAATGGCGCTCGCCGACTTCGTGGACGCGCTCATTGCGCTCGCCACCGGCGGGCCAGCCGAAGACGTGACAACGACCGCCGTGCCGGTCGTGACGTTCATCGTCGGCGGGCTGGTCGGCCTGTTCACCATCGCACGCGTCGTCCGTCGGGCACTGGAGTACAACCGCCGGGCAACGCTGGCCTTCCTCGTCGCGCTCGTCGTCGGCGCACTCCGCGCTCCGGTCGTGAAGGTCCGGAGTGAAGTCGGCTTCTCGACGGACGTTCTCATCGCGTTCGTCGCTGCCGCCGCTATCGGCGCGGCCTTCCTGCTCGCGCTCGACTGGTACGCCGTCGACCTCGACCTGGATAAGATCTAAACAGGTTCAGAAGCCCCAGGCGCGGCGGTACTGCGGCGGCCCCTCTATCTCGTCGGTCGCGTCGAGTTCCCTCGCGGCATTCATCGTGAAGTACGGGTCCCGGAGGTGCTCGCGGCCGACGATAGCCATATCGGCCCGGTCGTTAGCGATAACGGCTTCGGCCTGTTCGGGGGTCGTGATGCCGCCGACAGCGCCGACGGCGATGTCCGACTTCGTTTCCTCTCGGATCCGCTCGGCGTACCGGAGCTGGTAGTTCGGGCCGGCGTAGTCGGGGCGGGATTCGGGGTGGATGCCGCCGCCGCTCACGTCGATGAGGTCCACGCCGATGTCGGCGAGTCGGTCCGACAGTCGCACGGAGTCCTCGACGGTCCAGGAATTGCGGTCGGGAAGCCAGTCCGTCGCGGAAATACGGACGAACACCGGCTTGTCGTCGGGCCAGACCTCGCGGACGGCGGTCGTGATTTCACGGACCAGTCGCGTGCGGCCCTCGAAGTCGCCGCCGTAGTCGTCCTCGCGGTGGTTCGTCACCGGCGAGAGGAACTGATGCAAGAGGTAGCCGTGGGCGGCGTGGACCTCTGCGACCTCGAAGCCGGCGTCGAGCGCGTGCTCGGCGGCGGCGCGGAACGAGTCGATGACCGCCTCGATGCCGTCCTGATCGAGCGCTGTTGTCGGCGGAGCCTCACCGTCTTCGTACGGCCAGGGGTCGTCACTCGGTCCGACGACTTCCCAGCCGCCGTCGTCGGGTTGGAGCGGGTCGTGGCCGTCCCACGGTCGTTCGATAGAGGCTTTCCGCCCAGCGTGGGCTAACTGGATGCCCGGTACGCTGCCCTGTTCGGTGATGAACTCCGTAATCGGTTCCAGCGCCGCCGCGTGCTCGTCGCTCCAGATACCCAGGTCCTCCGGGGAGATGCGGCCGCGGGCTTCGACAGCAGTTGCCTCGGTCATGACCAGACCCGCGCCGCCAACGGCACGAGAGCCGAGATGCGTGCGGTGCCAGTCGGTGGCGAGGCCGTCGCGGGCCTCACAGGAGTACTGGCACATTGGAGAGACCATGACGCGATTCGGGACTGTCGTCTCGCGGAGTTCCAGCGGTGAGAACAGTGCAGTCATCGACGGGGGTTTGCTGCCGAGACAGATAACCGCACTGGCGGCTGCAAGAGTCGTCGTTAGTGCCGGTAGCTCGTACTGAAAGGCCACATAGCTCGGCCTCTATTCAGTCAGTGAGGCACCGGTGTTCCGGGGCGCGACGACGCGAACCGTTCCGTCGACATCGGCCGCATCGAGTGCCAGCACACCCGCGTCACGGGCCTCCGATTCGTAGTCCGCTGTCGTCAGTCCCCAGACGGTTGGCCCCCAAGAGCTCTGGCCGGCCCCGGAGATGACCGGGGCGCTCGCCAGTGACTCGACGAGTGCGCCGGCTGGCGGGCGGTAGACGCCGCCCTGTTCGTCAGCGTACCACGCGCCGTTGAGTCGGCCCAGCCGCGCCGCGGCCTGCCCGAAGTCGTCGTGGTCTCTGGTGGCAATCGCGGGGAGCAGCCGCCGGGTCAACAGCGTCGAGATCTCGTCGGCGATGCCGGGGTCGGCGCGCTCGACGGCCTGCCGCATGCTCTGGTCCTCTGCTGCTCCGCTCTGGCCGGGGTCGGTGTCCGGGACGACGATGACAAAGCGCCAGTGTGCGGGGACGTGGTGATGGGCCAGCACCGGCGGCACGTCCCAGTCACCTTCTGTTGGGGGTTCGGCCGTGAACCGCTCCGTTGGGTGCCCGCCGTCGATGACGAACCCACCCGATTCAAACGCGGCCACGCCGACGCCGCTCCGGCCGCCCCGTCCCAGTTGCGGCGCGTAGGTCCGTGCGTCAGCGGTCCGGTCGTAGGCCCGAACGACGGCGATGAGCGTCGCCAGCGAGAGCTGGGTGCCACTTCCCAGGCCGACGTGTCGCGGGAACCGCTCCTCGACAGAGACGGCCGCGCCAGGTACGTCGAGCGCATCGACGACGCGCCGGACGTACGGTTCGGTCGCCGGGTCGTCACACTGGACTGTGTCGGCTCGTGTCGCCTCGACGGTCAGCCGCGGCTCGTCGAGGGCAAGCCCGACACCGCCATAGAGGCGCTCGTGGGCGAGCGAGAGGTTCTGAAACCCGAAATGAAGTCGCGCAGCGTCGTGACCGTCGGCATACCGCGGCGGAAGT
Organism: Haloarcula sp. CBA1122; assembly: GCF_009741785.1. Classification (NCBI taxonomy): domain Archaea; kingdom Methanobacteriati; phylum Methanobacteriota; class Halobacteria; order Halobacteriales; family Haloarculaceae; genus Haloarcula; species Haloarcula sp. CBA1122. The sequence continues at coordinate 24,414 of NZ_WPCB01000015.1, read as the reverse complement.
TCCCGACGGAAAAGAACCTGCTGTCACCGGTGGGTTTCGCCGTGCTCTCATGTGGGACGTTAGCGTGAGTACAAGTTATTTAAGGTTGCCCATGGCCTCGGTGAAATATGAGCAATCAGGAGCGGCAAGAACGTCCGGAAAAAGACCCGGACCTGCGGAGTACCGAGGTGACGGAGGGATACGAGAAAGCCCCCCACCGCGCGATGTTCCGCGCGATGGGCTACGACGACGAGGACCTCTCCTCGCCGATGATCGGCATCGCGAACCCCGCCGCCGACATCACGCCATGTAACGTCCATCTCGACGACGTGGCTGACGCTGCCTACGAGGGTATCGACGACACCGAAGGGATGCCGATCGAGTTCGGGACCATCACAATCTCCGATGCCATCTCGATGGGGACCGAGGGGATGAAGGCGTCGCTCATCTCCCGCGAGATAATCGCAGACTCCGTCGAACTCGTCACCTTCGGCGAGCGCATGGACGGTATCGTTACCATCGGCGGCTGTGACAAGAACATGCCCGGGATGATGATGGCCGCAATCCGGACGGACCTGCCCAGCGTCTTCCTCTACGGCGGCTCTATCATGCCCGGCGAGCACGACGGCCGCGAGGTCACTATCCAGAACGTCTTCGAAGGTGTGGGCGCGGTCGCCGACGGAGAGATGAGCGAGGGCGAACTCGACGAGATGGAACGCCACGCCTGCCCCGGTGCGGGCTCCTGTGGCGGGATGTTCACCGCCAACACGATGGCGTCTATCTCCGAAGCGCTCGGCTTCGCGCCGCTGGGGTCGGCCTCTCCGCCGGCCGAACACGAGTCCCGCTACGAGGAGGCCCGCCGGGCCGGCGAACTCGCCGTCGAGGTGGTGCAGGAACGCCGCAGCCCCTCGGATTTCCTCACCCGCGAATCGTTCGAGAACGCCATCGCCCTGCAGGTCGCGGTCGGCGGGTCGACCAACGCCGTTCTCCACCTGCTCGCGCTCGCGGCGGAGGCCGGCATCGACCTCGATATCGAGACGTTCAACGAGATCAGCGCCCGCACGCCCAAGATCGCCGACCTCCAACCCGGCGGCGAGAAGGTCATGAACGACCTCCACGAGGTCGGCGGCGTCCCGGTCGTGCTGAAGGCGCTGAACGACGCCGGCCTGCTCCACGGCGACGCACTCACCGTCACTGGCAACACAATCGAGGAAGAACTCGAACACATCGACCCGCCGGCAGTCGAAGACCTCGATGTGGACTACCTCCACACGGTCGAGGACCCGATCCACGAGCGCGGCGCGATCCGCATCCTCTCGGGCAACCTCGCGCCCGACGGTTCGGTCATCAAGATCACGGGCGAGGACCACCTCCATCACGAGGGTCCGGTCCGCGTGTTCGAACAGGAGGAGGGGGCTATGGAGTACGTGCAGGAAGGCCGCGTCGAGTCCGGCGACGTGATCTGTATCCGCAACGAGGGGCCACAGGGCGGCCCCGGCATGCGCGAGATGCTGGGCGTGACCTCAGCCGTCGCCGGCCAGGGTCACGCTGAGGACGTGGCGCTGTTCACCGACGGCCGCTTCTCCGGCGCGACTCGGGGCTTCTCTATCGGCCACGTCGCCCCCGAGGCGTTCGTCGGCGGCCCCATCGCCGCGCTGGAGGACGGCGATACCGTCACCATCGACATCGACGACCACGAACTGTCGGTCGACCTCACCGACGAGGAGATCGAGCAGCGCCTCGAAGACTACGACCCTGAACCGACGTACGACAGCGGCGTGCTGGCGAAGTACCACAGCGACTTCGGCTCCGCGGCGAACGGCGCGGTGACGAACCCCGGCGCGAAGTGGGACTGAGACTGTCCCGAATTTCGCCACCACGAACATCGTACAGTAGTCACAGCCAACAGTGTGAGAAACCGACGACAGTGGCGTCAGGTGGCGGGTCGACTGACGAACGCCGCCGAAGCAGGTCGCTGGCAGAACTAGGCGCCGTCAGAACCGAACGGAGTCGTCAGCGTGGCGGCACAGACTTACGTCCGTGTGACCGTGATGAGCCCCTCTTTGAGCGCCGCTTCGAACCGCTCGTCCAGTGTCATCTGATCCCAGCCGTCCGGCTGGTCCTCTGTGGCGATCTCGGAAAGTGACTCGACCAGCGACCTGTGGAGGAACCGACCGTTCTCGCCGCACTCGCTGCAGGTCCTGATGATCGACCGAACCTCGAAGTTCCGCTCGACGGCGTCCTGGCATCGGGCGCACACGTACGTTTCGGACACACCTGACTATACGCCGCCCGGATACTCGGATGTTGTGAATCCTTTCAAGTGTGTGTCAGTATTGACTATCGACTGCCCCGTCAACGGCCCGTTGTCTCGAATATCACGCCACTGTTCTCTGGTCGGGAGACAACCATCGTGACATGAGATGGGCCTATAGCGAGCATTTCAGTTCACGTAACGGGGCAATCCGGAAGTCGGCTGGTTGCTTCGGGCAGCGGTGTCCAGTATCGGCCGGAGGGGTCGTTCCGCTGTTGTATCCTGTTTTATTTTCAACATGGCTGCTAAACTTATTTACAATCCCGGGACAAATCATGGGCGTGTTGATGTCCCCGCCGACAGTCCTCCTCATCGCTGCTGAGACTACTGCCGGAGAGCAGTTACGGGCGGCACTTGAACAGGCAGCAATCGACGCAACGGTCGAGACGACAGAGCCCGAGTGCGTCGATACGACACTGCTACGTACCGCGGTTGACTGCCTCGTCGTCCCGGTGACGTGTGGAGGGATGGCGGGCGGTCATCTGGCGGCGGCAGCCACCGGGCTCTACCCGAACCTCCCGGTGATCATGTACGGCAGTGAGGCGGACCGTGGTGACCACATTCGGACGGTCGACGGCGATCTTGGGTCGCCGGAACTGGCAGCCGCAGTCGGTGCAGCACTCGAAGACAGCGAGACGATGGCCGCCCGACCGGCTTCCCGGCCGGAGACGATTCTCGCCACGATGTTCGAACGGTACTCCGAGCACCTGTACGTGAAAGACGATGACCGGCACTATCTGTTGCTCAACGATTCGTCGTACGCCCCGCCGGAACTGCTCGGCCGGCGGGACGAAGACGGACTCCCCGCCGGGGCGACGTATCTGGATGCAGCACGCGGCGACGACCTGCAAGTCATCAACGACGGGGCCGACGTCCTCGACGTCCACGAGTTCTCGCCGTCGATGGGGAAACACCTCCAAACGTCGAAGATCCCCTGGTACGACGAGACCGACGAGCTAATCGGCCTCATCGGTATCACGCAGGATATCACCGACCAGAAAGAGCGCGAACGTCTCCTCAGACAACAGAACGAACGTCTCCGGAAGGTGGCGCTGCTGGCCGCACACGAACTCCGAAACGAACTCCAGGTGTCGACCGGCCATCTCTCGCAGGTCGAGGCCGACGACGAACACATCGACGCTGTGGAGCGTTCTATCGACCAGCTCTCCGGTATCGTCGACAAGGTCGTCTCGCTGGCGTCGAGCGACTCGCCAGCGTTCGAGCCCGAACAACAGTGGCTCTCGACGGTCGTCTGGGACGTGTGGAGTTCGCTATCGCTCGAAGCCGCATCGCTCGAAGTGACATCGGACAGGAGACTGCTGGCGGACGCGGAGTCGATGCGCCTGTTTCTCGAGATTCTGCTCTCGAACGCCGTCGAACACGGCGGCCCCGACGTCGCGATTCGCGTCGGTGCCACGTCTTCGGGCTTTTTCGTCGCGGACGACGGGCCTGGTGTCGACGTCTCGCCACCGGAGCGGGTGCTCGAAGCGGGGTACGCATCAGAGAAACAAAACAGCGGGTTCGGGCTCTACATCGCCAACCGGATCGCGAAAGAACACGGCTGGTCGCTGTCCGTCGATGACAGCGAGGCGGGCGGCGCGCGGTTTACCGTGACCGACGTGGAACGACCGGACTAGAGTTCGAACGTTTCGTCGCCGTCGAGGACGTGGACCTCGGCGTCGCTACCGGTGCCTTTGACCTCGTTCACGAAGTCTTGCGTTTCGATTTCGATTGGTGGGAACGTGTCGTAGTGCATCGGGAACGCGTGGTCGACGTCCAGCCAGTCGACGGCGACGGCGGCCTGCATCGGCCCCATCGTGAAGTGGTCGCCGACCGGCACCGCCGCAGCGTCCGGTTCGAGGAACGGCCCGATGACGTCGCGCATCTCCGTCATGAGACCGGTGTCGCCGGCGTGGTAGAACGTCGTCGACTCTGCGTCGCTGACCTGTGTCGGCTTCGTATCGGAGATGATGAACCCGCCCGGCATCCCGCCGCTCGCGCCGTAGCTGGTTTCCATGCCGTTCGTGTGGTCAGCCCGGTGCATCGTGACGAACGCGTCGCCGATTTCGACGGTGCCGCCGAGGTTCATCCCCATGCCACCGACGGCGTCGAAGTCACCGAAGTTGTCCTCGCAGTACTCGACGATTTCCGGCGTGGCCACGAGCCCACAGCCTTCATACCGGTCCACGTCGCCGATGTGGTCGGCGTGGCCGTGGGTCAGCAACACGTAGTCCGGGTCCAGTTCCTCGGGGTCCGTGTCCGTCTTGGGGTTATCGAAGAACGGGTCGATGAGCAATTCGGTGTCGTCGACTGTTACGTGCCACGTCGAATGGCCGTACCATGTGAGTTCCATGTCGGATGCACGCTACTCCCGGCGCATACTTAATAGTACACCGGGCCGGGTTAGGATTCGTCGTTTTCGTCCGGGCGGATTCGCGAGAGCCGCATCGCGTTCCCGGTCACGGCCGTCGTCATGCCGGCGTCGCCCGCGAGCACGGCGACCCAGATGGGGACGAGGCCGAACGGTACAGCGAGTGCAAGGCCGGCCTTGACCGCGAGACTGGCCCAGATGTTCTGGCGGATGACGCCGTTGGCGTCGTTGGCCAGTTCGTACAGGTACGGGAGCTTCGAGAGGTCGTCGCTCATGAGGGCGATATCAGCCGTTTCGAGGGCCGTGTCTGTTCCGGCGGCCCCCATCGCGACGCCGACGGTCGCGCTCGCCAGCGCCGGGGCGTCGTTGATACCGTCTCCGATCATCGCTACCCCCTCCTCGTACTCCTCGACGAGGCCGTCGATAGCGGCGACTTTCTCGTCCGGCAGGAGTTCCGCCCGGTAGTCGTCGACACCCACTTCCCGAGCGATAGCCCCAGCAGTGCGCTCGTTGTCGCCGGTGAGCATCACCGTCCGTTCGACGCCCAGGTCGCGGAGCCGGGAGACTGCGGCCTCCGCTTCCGGGCGCACCTCGTCGGCGACCGCGATGATCCCCTCGATCTCGTCGTCCGTGCCAACGATGACGACCGTCTTCCCCTCGGCCTGGAGTTCGGGAACAGTGTCTTCCAGCAAGTCTATGCAGTTGTTGCGCTCACAGAGCTGCTGGGCCGTTTTCGTGACGACACCGCCATCGGTAGTGGCGTGGACGTGTGAGAGATCGAAGCCGAGGTCGTCAAACAGCCCCGGCTTCCCGGCGTAGTGGGGCGTCCCGTCGATGTCCGCCCGGACGCCCTTGCCGGTGATGCTCTCGAAGTCGTCGACATCGGCGCTCTCCACGCCAGCGGTCCCCGCCTCAGCGACAATGGCCTCGCCGATGGGGTGTTCGCTGCGCTGTTCGAGCCCACGGGCGCACTGCAGGACTTCATCCTCGGTGTTCCCGTTCAGCGGGATCACGTCGGTGACGGTCAGTTCGCCTTTCGTCAGCGTGCCGGTCTTGTCGAAGGCCACCACGTCGACCGCGCCCATCGCTTCGAGGTGGTTGCCGCCCTTGATGAGCACGCCGTTCTTCGCGGCGCTGGTGATGCCCGAGACGACCGAAACGGGCGTCGAGATGACGAACGCGCAGGGACAGGCCAGCACAAGCAGGGTCAGGCCGTACACGACGGCGGTCGACCACGCCACGCCGAGCACGGCGGGGGTCGTCAGCGTCACGAGGACGGCGAAGGCGACGACGACTGGCGTGTAGTACGCCGAGAAGCGCTCGACGAACTGCTCGCGCTCGGTCTTGTTCGACTGGGCGTCCTCGACCATCTGGACGATGCGTGAGAGGGTATTGTCGCTGGCCGCCGCCGTGACCTGTACTTCCAGATACCCCTCCTCGTTGATTGTCCCGGCGTACACCTCGTCGCCCTCGGTCTTGTCGACTGGGACGCTCTCGCCGGTGATCGGAGCCTGGTTGACCGCGCTGGTCCCGTCGATGACCTCGCCGTCCATCGGTATCTTCTCGCCGGGCCTGATGACGACGACATCGCCGACCTGCACGTCGTCGACGGGCATCACCTGCTCCATGCCGTCACGTTTGACCGTCGCTTCGTCGGGCGAGAGGTCCATCAGTTCCGCCAGCGAGTTCCGCGCACGGTCCATCGAGTAGCGCTCCAGCAGTTCCGCGACGCTGAACAGGAACGCCAGCGTCGCGGCCTCGAAGTACAGCGCCTCGCCGAAGGCCAGACTGGCGGTGAGCGCGCCCAGGATGGCGATGGACATCAGCAGGTCGATGTCCAGGTTCCGGTTGCGCAGTGAGTAGTAGCCGCTACGCAGGATTTCCTGGCCGCCCGTCGCGACTGCGATGAGAAACAGAATGTCGGCGGCGTGCAGCGGCGACCCGAAGACGCTCCCGACCTGCGTGTTCGCGCCGGCCAGCAGGAACTCGAAGAGGAGGCCGACGGCGACGAACACGCCGCTGACCCACGTCTTCAGCGCCCGCGAACTGGTCCAGAGCGAGCCGTTTTCGTCCGTCTGCCCGGTCGCCGTGTCGTCCTCGCCTGTCGTCTCCGTGACCTCGTACCCGGCGCTCTCGATTGCCGCCACGAGGTCGCCCTCCGTCGTCGCGTTCCGGTCGTACGTGACGACGGCCGTCCCGGTAGTCGGACGCGTTTCGACGGCTCTGAGACCGTCAACCCTCCCCAGCGCGCTTTCGACCTTGCCGGCACAGGATGCACAGTCCATCTCCGGGACGCCGAACCGGAGCGTCTCGCCGCCGTCGTCTGCGACGCTGTAGCCCGCCGCCTCGACGCGCGCCGCTATCGCGTCCACGTCCGTCTCGGCCTCGTCGTACTCGACGGTGAGCCGACCCGTCGCTACCTGCGGGTCGACGGCCTCGATGCCCGCCAGTTCGCGGACGCTCGACTCTACCTTTCCCGCACAGGAGGGACAGTCCATCTCCGGGACGGACAGCTGTGCGATGTGGCTCCCATCGTGTGAGTCCGTTGCTGTCGGGTGATTATCGGTATTCGAGCAACTACATCCATCGCCATCCGAACAGCCGCCGGACTCCGTCATTACCGGTGCTAGGCTACCCGTTCTTATTAATTCAACTGCTAAAACCTGCGCTCTAAGTGGGATTGATTAATAAATGAATCCAGTTTTGTTATTAACCTAGCCGGCATCGGCCGCACTGTTGGCCGGCCTGGCTCAGACACTTCCCTCAGTCGAACGGCGTCGTCCGGGTCGGCTTTCCCTGTGCGTAGCGGATCCAGCGTCGCATATGTCGGCCGACCGCCCAGAACAGTACCACAGTCATCGCCAGTAGGGCCGACAGGAAGACGATTCCCAGCCGTATCGGCTCCTCGGTCGGGAGGCCGATGAGCAGTACGATTGTCCCGACGAGTGCCATCTCGACACCACATCGCAGACCGGGCAACACGAACCCCGGCGTCGGCGTTTTCGTTCCCGATGAATCCTCTGCCATGCCCCCCCGTATGCTATCGGGACGATTGTAGTTTGTGCCCGTCTTCGGGGCCGAACTGAAAGTCACGACACACCGCAATCGAGCACCCGGGTGCGGTAGAGAGACCCGACCGTGCCTTTTTCGCAGCCCAGGCCTACGCCCCAGTATGAAACAGTCTTTCACGCGCCGGGCGATGTTAGGGGCCCTCGGGACGGCCGTCGCGGCCACGGCTGGCTGTCAGAGCCCCGGGACCAGCAGCAATTCGGACGGTACCGCCCCCGACCCGTCGGGGTCGGCCGACGCGGTCGTGCAGTCCGACAGCGTCTACACCGACGTCTATCAAGAGGTCGCTGATGCCGTCGTCTCGATCAGGGTGTACGCCGAAGACTCGCGTGGTGGGCAGGGGAGCGGCTTCCTCATCGACGACGAACACATCGTCACAAACGAACACGTCGTCGCGGGCGGGGACGAGTACTACGTCCGCTTTGCCGACACCGGCTGGCGTTCCGCTTCCGTCGTCGGCGCGGACGTGTACAGCGACCTGGCGGTCCTCCGTATCGGCGCGACACCGGACGTGACACCTCTCTCGTTTGTGGAGACCGAGCCGACAGTCGGGACCGAAGTCGTCGCTATCGGGAACCCGTTTGGCCTCTCCGGCTCGGTGTCCGCGGGCATCGTCAGCGGCGTCGACCGCACGCTCCAGAGCGCGAACAACTTCTCCATCGCGGACGCGGTCCAGACCGACGCACCGGTCAACCCGGGGAACAGCGGCGGGCCGCTGGTCACGCTTGAGGGCGACGTGGTCGGTGTCATCAACTCCGGCGGCGGCGACAACGTCGCCTTTGCCATCTCGGCCCCGCTCGCCCAGCGTGTCGTGCCGTCGCTCATCCAGACCGGCGACTACGACCATCCGTACATGGGTGTTGGCCTCCAGAGCGTGTCGCCGCGGATCGCCGAGGCGAACAACTTAGACCCCGGGTCCGGGGTGTACATCACCCGTGTCGTCAGTGGTGGGCCAGCGGCGGGCGTCCTACAGGGAAGCGACGGGGAGACGACGATTTCGGGGACGGAGATTCCCACTGGCGGTGACGTGGTCAGACAGATGAACGACACGCCGACGCCGACGCGGCAGGCGCTTGGAAGCTTCCTCGCGCTAGAGACCAGCCCCGGCGAGACGGTCGACGTACTGATCGAGCGCGACGGGACACAGGAAACGGTCGAACTCACGCTCGGCTCGCGCCCGGAGCCGTAACGAGCGTCGGCGGCCGAATCTGCTGCTCCGACCGTGGTTACCGCGTCCGGAGCCCGCCCTGTTCGTTACGGCTGCCACCGGCCAGGACGTAGCTGACGGCGGCAGCGAGGGGCAGTGTCACCGGGAGCCCCGCGACGAGCAGGCTGATACCGAGGCCCCTATTGCCGAACACGTAGAGCGCAACGCCGGCCGCAGTGACCACGACGAAGTCCGCGATGGTCGCCAACGCGGCCAGTCGGAGGCGGGCCGCGCGGTCGGAGAGTTCGCCCGCCGCCGCTCGGTCGCGGTGCCACAGCAGGACGTAGCCGGCGAACAGTCCGGTCAGACCGGCCGACACGCCTACCGGGAGGCCGATGAGCAGTGAGAACTCTATCTGCGGTTCGAAGCCGGCGGTCACCGAGACGGTCGTGACGGCAAACGCAAGGACGCCGAGGAGCAGCGCGACGACGATGCGGACGTGCGTGTTCATACGTATCAACTGCACGACTGTCCACAAATAGTCCATCGCTGTCACAGAACAGAGTGTCGGGCGGTACTTCGCACAGCGGCCTGTTCCAGCCCATCGCGTCGGCTTATTCTAACGGTTCGGCGGCGTCCTGTTCGACCAGCGGGTCGGCGTTGTCGGCCGGCAGCGTCACCACGTCGTCCGTCGAGAGGTCGTACTCACGCTGGTCGACGCCGAATATCTCGCCCACGTCGTCCGTGATGCGGACCGTCCGTCGGTCCACGTCGGCGGTCCCAGCGGTGTCTGAACCGGCTGGTGACTGCGGTCCGCTGTCGGCGTGTGCCGGGTCCGCCGCCGGGCCGGGGTCGGACTCAACGCCGGGCTCGGCCGGAGGAACCGGCACGTCGTCACCGGCGGCCGGCACGTCTGCTTGGTCGGGCTGACTGTCGGCAGTGGGATTGCTGCCCGTATCCAGGTCGGGCGGCGGCGTCGGTGTGTCGGGTTCCTCCGCGGGCTCCGACTGGTCCCCGCCGCTGCCCATCATGTCAGCCGCGTTGACACCCGTGTTCGGCGTCGATGGCGGCTCGGGCGGGTCGGCCGTGTCGGCTGCCGGTTCGTTCGCCGTTTGGCGTGGCTCCGGGTCGGGGGCCTGTCGCTCGTCGGATTTCGGCTCGTCGCCGACCGCGCCGGTCGGGGCTTCCCCCGCGATGACGTCAAGGACGTGGCCCCGGTTGGACTCGATAGCCTCGACCATCGTCTCGAACAGGTCCCGCTCCTCGCGTGTGAGGCCGTCGTCCTCGGTCGGCATGTCCGCCGCGGCCAGCGACGCCATCTTCACGATCTTGCCGACGCGCCGTTCGTAGACGGCTTCGACGGTCTGTTCGGCAGTCTTAATATCGTCAGTCAGGCGGTTGACCTCGGGCGAGTCGAACGGGTCCTCGGCGCGCTCGGCCGCGCGGTCGCGCTCCGACCGAAGCTGTTGAATGAACTGCCCGGCGTCCTCGTAGAACGTCTCGCGCAGCTGCTGGAGCTGGTCGGTCTGGCGTTCCCGCGATTGGACGGACTGGAGTTCGTCTACGTTCATTCTTTCCCCTTCTCGGCGCGGCCACGGGCCATGAGAAACACGCCCACGTGCTCTGGTACAGTCTGATTACCCGCCTCCAGTGTAAAGCTATCGCCATCCAGTTCGACGAGGCCGCCGTCGGTCACCTCGACGGTGATGTCGTGGCCCCGGAACGTCTCCGGAACGGGGTCGACCAGCGGGTCGAACGCGTCGATATCCCCGCGGTCGATGCGCTGGACTTCCAGCCCGCTGCCGCCGTGCAGCGAGCCGGGCAGGCGAATGAGCCGGTTCGTGTCCGTCGTCACCGGTTCGTCTATCGGCGCGTTGTCCGCCGCGACAACTTCGTGCAGGAGAATCTTCGCCAGCTGGTAGAACGCGGGGTGGACGTCGATGTTGCCGGCTTCCAGCTGTTCGTAGTTCGACCGGGCCGCGTTCAGCGCCGCGGTCGCCTTCCCCTCGCCGATGCCGTCGTACTCCTGCAGTTGTTCGAGGGCGTCCGCCTCGTCCATCTCGAGCAGGTCGTCGACGACGGCAAGCATATGCCGGTGCGCGCGGGCGCTCCAGCCGCCCTCCGTCGAGAGCGTCCGCTTCTGTGCCGGACTGGACCGGCCGGCCGTGCCGGCGACGGACTCCTCGTCGACCAGTTCGTCGAACTCCAGGCCGATACCGCGGACGTAGTCGACGATCTCCCGGCGCGCGTCCCGTTCGAGGTGACGGATGCGCTCGTCGCGGACGTGGACGTGGTAGCCACGACCGCCGGAGAACACGACCGTCAGGTCTTCAAACCCGAAATCGTCCTCCAGAAAGTCGAGCAGCCTGAGTAGTGCGTCCTTGCACTTAGCGAGCATCTCGGCGTAGCTGTCCTCGCCAAGCACCACGGAGGGCAGGTGGTCGGCGTCGAGGTCGAACACGAGGTCCGAGGAGCGCCAGCCCTTGTCCGACATCGTCGAGGCGCTCGGTTCGTCGTAGCGGCCCGCGGAGAAGTAGACGTGGCGGGGCTTCCGGCGGCCGAGGAAGTCCTCGATCTCGCCGAGGTCCAGCAGCGAGCGATGGCGGACCATCGTCTCGCCGGGGCCGTCGGTCCAGGGAATGAACCCCCATTCACGTTCGTTCGCGGCCGGCGGCGGCGTTACGGACGCCTGTCGGTAGTGATCGCCGAACCGGCCACGGAGGTACGCGCGGGTCCGCTCTTCCATCGGCTACCTCGTTGGGGAGGTCCCTTGAAAAGCGTTCGCTTAGCTACGCAGGAACTTCGACAGTTTGTCCGTAATCGAGTCCTCGCCGAGCTTGAGGTAGTAGGCGTCGCCGCCGTCCTCGTAGTAGTTGTCGATGCGCCGCCGGATCTCGAAGCCGATGTGTTTGTAGAAGCCGATAGCCTCCCGATTCGTCGCCCGGGCGTGGCAGGTCACGCTGCCGTAGTCCTCGGCGACGCGGGCGACGAGTCGCTTGCCGAAGCCGTGGCCCCTGTACTCGTCGTCGACTGCGAGAAAGAGAATGTAGCCGTCGCGTCGAACCGCGGCGAAGCCGATGAGGCGGTCCTTGGACCGGTCGATGTAGAGATAGGTGGTCGACCGTCGGTAGGCGTCGCGAAAGAACCCCCGCCGCTGTCGCAGGACCCCGTCGGATTCGCGGATGTTTTCCTTGAGCCGCCACGCCGCGTCGACGTGTTCGTCGTCCCCGCGTTCGACGATCTGTGTCTCGATGTTGACGCTCACTGCCGTATAAGTAGTGGAGGCGTAGATATAATTCCACCGCCTACAGAGGTGGGCTGTCGAACCGGCAGGGAACGAACGAAGGATTAGGTAGCTAGCCCACGAATTGTCAGGCATGAAGACGCGTATCCCGAGTCTCGCCGGAACTGTCGCGCTCGTTCTCACTCTCTTTTCGCGACCCGCGGCGGCGCACGTCGACTACGTGACCGGGGGGCCGGGGGAGGCCCTCGACGCGGTGGCGTTTGCGATATCCGTGCTGTCGAACCCGGTGAACGCGGCCGTTTTCGTCATCTCGGGCGTGGCCGTGACCGTCGGACTCGCGACGTACCTCTGGGTTCGGCCGACGATTGCGGACATCGTCATCCTCCGGGACGTACTCGTCGGCTACGCGGACCTCGTCCCGTGGATGCTCCGACTCAGCGTGGGGCTGCCGCTCGTCGGCGCTGGCTTCCAGGGATACCTGTTCGCTCCCACAGTAACGTTTGACCCGACCACGAACCCGCTCGTCCGTGCCCTGTTTATCGGGCTGGGGTTCACACTCCTGTTCGGGCTCGCGACCCGTATCGTCACGACTATCGGGCTATTGACTTACGGGTGGGCACTGACCGTCGACCCGGGCGTCGTTCTCGCTATGGAGTACGTCCCGGCCTTTCTGGCACTGTTGATTCTGGGCGGTGGTCGCCCGAGCGCCGACCACATGCTCCAGCAGGTCGCCAGCACCGACGGGACCTACTACGGCCGTGTCGACCCGGTCCACTATCTCAAGGGCTTTCTCGACTCGGCGACGGCACCGTACCGCGAGTACGTCCCGGTCATCGTCCGGGTCGGCATGGGTGTGACGTTCATCTACCTCGGACTGTTCCAGAAACTCGCCGACCCCGGCCAGGCGCTCTTGGTCGTCGAAAAGTACGACCTCACCGCCGTCGTCCCCGTCGACCCCGGGATGTGGGTGCTCGGGGCCGGCCTGACCGAGATGCTGGTCGGTCTGGTCTTGATCTTCGGGTTCATGACTCGTGGGGCCGCGGCCGTCTCCTTTGTCCTGTTCACCACGACGCTGTTCGGCCTGCCTGACGACCCGGTACTCGCACACATCACGCTGTTCGGAATGGCCTCGGCGGTGTTTACGATGGGTGCCGGGCCGCTCTCCTTCGACGACTGGTTCGGTCGGCCAGCACAGAGCGACCGTGAGACCGTCGCTTCGGCGGACTGACTGGTCTACAGCAGTACCGCCGTCAGTTCGCGCCGTCCCACTGGTCTAGCTGGGTCCGGTTCCCGCTCGCGTTGTGGTATATCGTAATCGTGTCCCGGGCACCCACCCGCCGCTCGTAGGCGTTCCCGCTGCTTAACTGTGCGATATCGCCCCGGCCAATCATCGCGTCGGGCTCCCGGTTCGCCACCTGCGCCCAGGTGACCGTTCTGCTCGGCCCTTCGAATTCGACGTTCCCCGCCTCGAACTCGTCGCCGCGAGCGTGTGTGACGATGAGCAGTTCGTTGTCCTCGACGTAGTCGTAGCTGAAATTCGCCTGCGGGCCACCGCTGTCGTCGTCCTCGATGACGAGGACGTTCAGCCCGACGATAGCCGTCACGAGTAGTGTCAGTCCGATGAGTACGGCGACGCCGATGCCCTCTGTCATTCCGGCTGTGTCAGTGCTGAACCGTCCCATGACCGTCTATCACCCCTAATGTGAGACGGCGTTAAATGCTGTTCGACGGCGAGGGGAAGACACATATCGGTTCAACTCACAGCCACCGGTATGATAGACGAGACTGTCGAGGAGATCTCGGAGATGCAGACCCACAGTTCCTCCGTGGTCGCAGTCAAAGCCGCCCAGGCGCTCCGGGACCTGACTGACAGGGAGTACCCGACGGTCGAGGACTACCTCCGCTCGCTCGACCGGAACAGCAGCGCCCTCCGGCGGGCGAACCCCTCCCATGCCTCCCTCCATACCACTCAGCACAAAATCGTGACCACTGTCTCGGATGCGGACCCCGACGATGTGGCGACTGCCAAGGAACTGACTACCGAGGCTATCGACGACGTTGTCGAGTCGGTGGAGTCGTCGAAAGACCGCGCCGCTGCACGCGCCGTGTCGGAGATCGCTGACGACGACGTGCTGTTGACCCACGACTTCTCCTCGACGGTCCTTGCGGCCATCGACGACGCCATCGAGGCCGGCCACAGCTTCGAGGTGTACGTGACGGAGTCGCGACCACGCTTCCTCGGTCGAAAGATGACCCGCCACCTCTCTGACCGGGACGGCGTCGACATCACGCTCATCGTCGACAGCGCCGCCGGGCACTTCATGCCAGAGGTCGACCGCGTGCTCGTCGGCATGGACTGCATCGTCGACGACACGCTGTACAACCGCATCGGCACCTATCCGATTGCGACGGCGGCGGCGGACAACGACGTGCCGGTGACGGTCGTCGGGGCCGCCGCGAAGTACGTCGACGGGGCCTTCGCCTTCGAAAACGAGATCCGGTCACCATCTGAGGTACTCCGGGAACCCGCGGAGGGGTTCGAGGTCGCAAACCCGGCCTACGACGCCACGCCGACGCACCTGCTTGATACGGTCGTCACTGACGACGGAATCCACGAGTACTGATACTGTCGGCTGTAAGTCTGTGAAGAATTTCGCCACCCGGGGTGGCGAATATCTTAAAATAGTCACAGCCAACAGTATGAGGCGGACTACTGTTTTCCGCATCCGGCAAGACGAGTCCCCGGCAACGGAAATCGGGGTCGAAGGTTCTTGTTGCTGGCAGTGAAGAAGCCACGTATGGACGACACTGCCCTCCTCCGCCAGACGATCCGTCGGTGTACCGCCGTACTCGTTGCAACGCTCGCCACCCTTGGAGTGAGTCTGCAGAGTTCTTCAGAAGCGGGTTTCTTGCTCATACTGGCCGTCGTCTCAGTGGTGTATCTCGTCGTTGAGTTCATCAAAGTGAATCCGCCCGCTGAGAGTCTTGACGGCTCCTCGTCTACAGAGGATGAGGAGTAATTACGTAGTGGTCCTACCGCTGTTGGACGACGGTGTCACAGTCCGGACACCGGAGCTGTAGACTGTGTTCCGTTGCTTCGGCTGTCCAGTCGCCCGTCACTGCGCTCTCGTGGCCGCAGTTGGGGCAAAACAGCGATGTCTTGGACCGCGTCTGTGGCGGTGGGTCTGAGTCGACCGCGCTAGTCGTATAGATTTCGGTGGAGGTCATCAAGGAAAGGAACGCGCTGTACGCTGAAAAAGGTGTCGGCGAAATGTTTTATTGTTCACGCACAATGTGGAATTGATATAGTTTTAATCCATAGGAATATGGACGAACGTTCCAAATTTTAGCAATTACATATACATTCGGTCATCCGGCAGTAGGTCGGTATCGGCAGCGTCCAGCCGTTCTGCGAGCGCCTGGTAGTGGGCCTCGATGTTTGCGGCGAAGGCCTCCAGCGGACCGGTGTCGATCTGGATTGCATGGGTCTCTTTCAGCGCGGTGAGCAGTCTGATCGCGGCCGCGGCGTCGGGCGCTTGCGGATGCGTCGGCGTCGTGAACACGCCTGTCGGAAACGACTCATCGATACCTCGGGTGACAAGCTCCGCACTCAATCCGTCGAGGAACCCGTTCCCCATCGGTCTGATGGCGGTGTCGTCGAGATACGTTTCCTGGTACGCCGGCGTTGCGATGTAGAATGGGGCGTGGTCGTCCGGGCCGTGTGCGATGGGGACACCGGTGAGCATCGTCATGTTCGAAGCGTCCAGTTTTTGCCCAGCCGTCACGATTGCCTCAGCGAGCGACCCAGCCTGGGCCGGCGGCACGAACCGCTCACCGACTAAGACGGCAAACGATGCTGCTTCATCGACATACAGCCGCGTGTGATGTCTCGGCGTTCCGTTCTCGAATGGGGTGATGAACGGCGGTCCCGGCGTCCGCAGATGGCCGACTTCGCGCATCGAATGCTGGTCGGCGAGATAATCGACGGCTGTGAGGCCGGCCAGACCGTACTCCGAGACGCCGACTGCCAGCGTATCGACCGGTGGTCGGTCGTCCGAGAGGACCACCGAGATGTCATCGGAAGACATGTTTTTTCAGACGGGCCGCGCGGGGTAATACTGTCGGCTGTACGTCTGTGAAGAATTTCGCCACCTCGGGGTAGCGGATGTCTTGAAATAGTTACAGCTGACAGTATACGTAGTTCGGGAGGGGAACCCTTTTCTCGGGGCGGTGTCGATTCCATGGCATGCGTTTTGGCCCTGTCTGGCCCTTGCAGACACCCACTCCGACACCGACCGAAACCGCGACCGAAGTGGCTACCGACATCGGTGGGCTGTTGCCCTTCGATATTCCGATGTGGGTGGTGAACATCGGGGAGTCCCTGATCGTCGTCGGGCTGGCAATCGTCGTTTCAAGGCTTCTCGTCCGCCTACTCGGGCGACGTGTCGCCCAGCAGTTCCGGCGGCCAAGTCTCACCCGAACGGCACTGCGCGGCATCCGTGCCAGTGTGTATATCTTCGCGTTGTTGACCATTCTGAACATCTACGGCTTGCGGCTAACGGATATCGGTCTGTCCGTCGCTATCTTCTCGGCCGTGGTTGGTGTCGTGCTCGCCCCGATCCTCGGCAGTTACATCTCCGGCATGTTCCTGCTGGCCGACCAGCCCTACGAGATCGGTGATATGATCGAACTCGCCGACACTGGCCAGCGAGGCTTCGTCGAGGACATCACGCTCAGACACACGAAGATGTTCACGCTCGACAATACGTTTCTCGTCATCCCCAACGGGGAGATCCGCCAGCGGGACGTTATCAATTACTCGGCGGAGGACTCACGGACACGGCTGTCACTCGACGTCCTAGTCACGTACGAGAGTGACATCGCCGCCGCGCGGACCCTCATCGAAGCGGCGGCTCGGGAAGTTGACAACGTTATCTCCGGCGGGCCGGACATCCGCGTCGGCGCGGCTCGATACCCCGCCTCGCCGACTGTGTACATCAACAACTTCGCCGACCACGGCGTGTTGCTGACGCTCCGGTACTGGGTGACTGAACCGTACAAACTGCTCGCCGCACGTTCGAGGGTCCAGACGAACGTCTGGCGACGGCTCGAAGACGCAAACGTCGAAATCGCCTACCCGCACTCGCACCTGTACTTCGACGACACCAGCGGGGAGATGAACGTCTCACTCAACGACGGACTGAGCGGACTGAACAACGGTGGCCGGAGCCACACGGCCACTGGTGACTCTCCCGTCCCGCCGCGTCAGGACCCCGACGACCTCGCCGACGAGTGACGGCTAGACGGGGTATCCGGCTCGACGGTGACGATTTCGCAGTCGAGTTCCTCGCGAAGGAACTGTTCGACATCGGGGTCGTCAACCAACCGACGGATCATCTGTCGCCAGCGACTCGCCTGTTTGCTCCCGATGACGACAATGTCGGCGTCCTGTGCGGCGACCTCATCGAGAATCGTCTCTTCGACGAGCATCCCCGACCGGACGACGTACCGCGTCCGCGGGACGTGGCCGAACGACTGCTCGACGGCACGTTTGAGTTCCGTCCGGTCGACCCGGTGGCTGTTCTGGTAGAGATTAACGTGTAAGACGGTGAGGTCCGCGTCCTCCTCGTCGGCGATCTGAATGGCCTCCGCAAGCGTGGCTCGGGAGTTCTCCGAGAGCGGGTATCTGACTGGGACGACGACCTGTGGCATCGGCGAGATGTACCGTGCCGAGGTTTAAATCGCTAGCGACGAGTGAGTCGCCCGTCGACGGTCGGGGCGATATCCGTCTGGCGGACGTAATCGGCCAGCGCCTCGTACTGCACGTCGGCGACGCTGACACGGTGGGACTCGGTCAGGACCGGGAACTCCCGCTCAGTGTAGTAGAGGTAGTTGCTCGTCGCGAGCGTGTACGTCTCGGCCTCGCGGACCGGGCGCCCGTCCACCCGCAGTCGCTCGATAGTCTGCGTGTCGTCGTTCCAGATCAGTTCGACGCCGCTGAGGTGGGCGTGCCACCAGTCCGGTTCTCCGAACTCGACCTGTCTCCCGCTGCCCTGTCGACACAGCGTCCGGAGTTCCGAACCCGTCAGTTCAGCGACTGTCAGGGGTTCCTCGAAGGGGACGACCGAGACCATATCGCCGACCGTCAGCGCCCCGTCCAACGGGACCGTGTCGTTTCGGAGACCGCCGCTGTTCTGGAGGCCCACGTCCGCGCCCGTCGCCCATTGGTACGCGTCCGCGACGAGGTTGCCGAGGCGGCACTCACCGCCGTAGGTCGTCGCCCTGCTCCGGTCCAGCGGTTCCTCGACGTGCCCGATAATCTCGTCGAGTCCCGCCACAGAGAGTCTGTCCTCGATAGCCTCCGCGACGCGGTCGTCGACGGGACCGTCGGCAGTCTCGCGGAACTGCGCAGTCGGTTCCGGCCCGCCGAGGTCGACCTCGACGACGGTCTTGCCGTTGGCTCCCGGTCTGGTGAGCAGCGTTCCGGCGACGCGGCCGATCCGGCGCTCGTGGACGTGCCCGCCGAGGATGACGTCCACGTCGCAGGTGCGGGCCAGTTCCTCGTCGGTCCGGCCTAGATGTGAGAGCACGACAATAACGTCGGCCCCGTCCGCTCGAAGCGCGGTGGCTGCCTCGGCGACGGCTTCGATAGGGTCCGTGAACGTCAGCGTCGTCGCCTGTGGATTGGCCGAGGCCGTGTCGGGGTCGGTCACGCCGACGAAGCCGAGCTGTTGCCCGTCGACGGTCCGACTCGCCCACGGCCGGGTCAATCGTCGGGCGAACCGCTCGCCGTCCTCTTCGGCGTTCGCAGTCAGCCACGTCTGGGGCGACCTGGCGATGATGTCCCGCGTCGCGTCGAGTCCGTGGTCGAAGTCGTGGTTGCCAAGCGTCTCGAACGCGGGTGTCAGCGCAGTGAAGAGGTCCAGCGACTGCTCGCCGTCGGTGACCAGCGACAGCACCCCCGGCCCGGTGTTGTCCCCGGTACCGACCACCAGCGCGTCCGGGCCGTCGGCGGCGGCCACTGTCCCCGCAAACCGCCCGATTCGTTCGGGTGTATCGTACGCTTTCTCCACGTCGGAGTAGTGGATGATCCGGGGACTCACACCCACAGTGCAGGGGAACCAGCCACTAATGGTTTCCGCAGTGATTTAGCCGCTGGCCCGTCATGCGTACGTATGGACGCACTCGAAGGTCCCGACGGCGAGACGCTGTACGTCGACAGGAGCGACGGCGACATCGGCACGAAAGGCGCGTTTCACGTCGTCTACCGCGACGCCGACCGCGAGCGGCGCTGGGGCTACTTCTGTAGCAACTGTGAGACGTTCAACAACGCGATGGACTCGATGGGCCGCATCCGCTGTAACGACTGCTCGAACCTCCGCAAGGCTGAGGAGTGGGACGCGGCCCACGAGTAACAGTCGGGTCCGGGTGACAGACCCGTGCTGTTCCGCGTTTTTCGACGGCTGTGTCGCCGGCCGAACTGTCAGCCACATAGCTAGTGGGAACGTTTATCAGATAGCCGGTGGTACTGACTCTCAGATGGGGGCCGTTACCACATCACTCGACGAGCAGGCCCGGTCGATATTCGACGACCTCGGATACACCGTGTCGCGCACTGGCACCGAACTGCGAGCGGAACGCGACTGGCGCGTCGTCACTGTCTCAGTGCTCGACTCGCAGGACCCGATACCCGAGAGCGGCGACTTGCGCTGTTTCGTCACACGAACGGGCGAGGCAACGCACCTCAGCCGCCGTCTCACTCGACGAGACGTATCCTATGACTGGGCTGTCATCGGTATTACCGAGGACGGTGACTACGAGGTGGTCCGTCACCCCGGCGACACAACAATGTCGGCTGACGCCAACACTTAGGGGGCTCTCCGTCCACCATCCGGCGTGCAAGTCGGTGTCATCAATCGAGCGCTCGAACAGCTAGTCACGAATGTCGTCGACGCGCTCCCGCGTCTCATAACTGGGTTCGTCTTTCTCGTAATCGCCGCAGTGGGCATCAAAGCCATCATGGTCGTCGTACGGGCGGTTCTGAAGCGGTCGCTGCCCGGCGAGTCACCCGTCTATCGACAGTTTCTCGGGGTCATCGTGCTCGTGTTCCTGTGGTTCGGCGTGGCGCTATCCTTCCTCTCTATCGTCGGCCTGACCGCCATCGCCGCGTCGCTGGGCACGGCGACCGGCTTCCTCGCGCTCGGCGTCTCCTACGCGCTCTCGGAGATGATCAAGGACGCCGTCGCTGGCGTCTACCTCCTCCGCGACCCCGACTTCAACCCAGGCGACACGATCACAGCCGGCGACACCACCGGTGAGGTGGCCGCCATCGAACTCCGGAAGACGCGGTTCCGGGTCGACGGCGATACTGTCGTCAGGGCTAACGCGGCCATCGAAGAACGCTGGACGAAAGTCGATTCCGAGGCCTGAGCGGGCCGAGGCCCGCGCTATCCCGTCACACATGGAGTTTAAGCGTATTGCCGTCGTACTCGGCGTATGTTCGTCGGGCACGCGCTGTTCGCGTTCGCCCTCGGAGGCCTCGCCGCGTGGTGGCTTGGACTCTCCCGCGAGCGTGCGGTCCAGTTGGGCGTCATCGCTGGCCTGTTCGCCGCGGTTCCCGACGTCGACATCGTCTACGCCCCCTTCGGGCTGCTCGTCGGAGCCGCCGAGAATCTGACGGCGGACGGCTTCTGGGAGACCGCGAACGTCGTCCACCGCGGGCCGACGCACTCGCTCCTGCTGGGGGCGGCACTCGCTGTCGCGGCCGGTCTCTGGGCGACCGAATCACGGCCCGCCCGAATTGCATCGCTGGCAATCGGCGTCGCAGCGACTGTTCTCACAGGCGTACTCAGCGGCCCCATCGCAGGACTCGTGATGCTCGTGTTCGTCCTGGCCGTGCTCGGTGTCGCCACGGTCGCACAGTCCCGCGATATCAGCCCCCGAACGGTGGCCGGGCTGGCCCTACTTGGACTGCTCACCCACCCGTTCGGTGACCTCTTCACTGGCGGCCCGCCCCCGTTCTTCTACCCCTTCGACGTGACCCTCGTCGCCGAGCGGGTGATACTCCACCCCGACCCGACCACGCACCTCCTGGCGGCGTTCGCTATCGAACTGGCGACGGTCTGGCTCGCCGTGTGGACCTACGTCCACCTCCGTGGATACACGCTGACCGAACTCGTCCGCCCCCGGGCAGCGCTGGGAATCGGCTACGGGGCGGCCGTCCTGTTCTTGCCCGCACCGACGCTCGAACGGTCGGCGCACTTCGTGTTCAGCGTCCTCGCACTGGGCGTCGTCGGAGCGCCGACCCGGCCGTTCAGTGACGGCGTCGACTGGCTGGAGACCGTCGTGACGGGGCTGGCGGCGGTGACCATCGCTGCGCTCGCGTATGCCATGGCGTATGGGGCTATCTGAACAGCCCACGCCGCCGGCATCGGTCGATAGGGTTTTCGAGTCGCGGCTCACCTGACACTATGAGCCGAGACGTAGCGCGGTTGCTCCGGGACAGGCGCGTCAACGCCCTCGCGGCGTGGTGCATCGTCGCCATGCTCGCCGCCGTTTCTGTGACGAGTGCTGTTCAGGCCGACGTGCTGTGGGCCGGGTTCGCGGCTGCCGTCGCGGCACTGGCGCTGTTTCCGCCGGTTCTATTGCGTAACCGGGACGCCATGCTCCCCTGGGAAATCCTCCTGCTGGCGGCACTGCCCGTCGTCGGTCGCCTGTTTGCGACGCTCTCGATGACCGGTAATCTCGCGACCTACCTCTCGGTCGCCGCCATCGCGCTCATCCTCGCCGTCGAACTCCAGCTCTTTACCCCCGTCCGGATGACGCCCCGGTTCGCCGTCGTCTTCGTCGCCATCACCACGATGGCCACCGCCGGCGTCTGGGCGGTCGTCCGCTGGGTGGCCGACCAGTTCTTCGGGACCACCTTCATCCTCGATCCGACGGTGTCAGAACACGTCATCGAGGAAGCGGTGATGTGGGAGTTCGTCGCGTCGACCATCGCCGGTATCGGCGCTGGCGTGGTTTTCGCGTACTACGTCCGACAGCAGGCCGGGACCAGTCGCGTCCCCGAGGAGGTCCAGCCGGACGTATGAAGGTCCGTGACCGCCTCCGAATCAGTCCGGCGACACAACAACTGCTCTCGCGAGCCCTGTCACTCGCACTCATCGGGCTCCTGGCGGTCGGTATCGAGCGGGGCAACGTCGGCATCATCGTCAATTCGGGCGTCGCAATCCTCGTCACACAACTCCCGGCGCTGCTGGAACGGGACTACGGCATCACGCTCGACCCCGCGCTGACGCTGTGGATTACGTCGGCGGCGTTCTTTCACGCACTCGGAACTGTCGGATTGCCTGGGTCCGAAGAGAACTTCTACGTCACCATCTGGTGGTGGGACCACTTCACCCACGCCCTCTCGTCGTCGGTCGTCGCCGCGGTCGGATACACGACGGTCCGTGCGCTCGACGAGCACACCGACGAGATATCGATTCCCTCGCGGTTCATGTTCGTGTTCCTCCTCCTGTTCGTGATGGCCTTCGGCGTGCTCTGGGAGGTCATCGAGTTCTCGATTACGCTCGCCGCGTCGGCGACCGGGAACGACACGATTCTGACACAGTTCGGTCTCAGCGACACGATGCTCGACCTCGTGTTCGACGCTATCGGTGCCATCATCGTGGCAATCTGGGGGACCGCACACCTCACCGGCGTGGTCGGTCACGTCGAGACGTTGCTCGACCGGCAGTCTCAGTGACCTGTCCGTACTTTTATGACATGGACGTGTGAATCAATCTCACGCATATGGTTTTCAAGAAAATCACGCTGATCGGGACCAGTTCGGAAAGCTTCGACAAAGCCGCTGACGACGCCATCGAACGCGCGGAGGCGACACTTGACAATCTCAAGTGGGTCGAGGTGGAGGAACTCGGCGTCGAGATCGCCGGCGTCGAGGGCCGCGAGTACCAGGCCGAAGTCGTCGTGGCGTTCGAACTCGAAGAGTAGCTACGTCCGGAAGGACTCGCCACAACCGCATTCGCTGACCACGTTCGGGTTCTGGACGTGGAACCCGGCCCCCTGCAGGCCGCCCTCGTAGTCCAGTACCGACCCCTCGATGTAGTCGATGCTGGCGTCGTCGACGAACACGCGGAGCCCGTTTCGCTCGAACACTTCGTCGTCTTCCTCAGGTGCGTGTTCGAATCGCATCCCGTAGGAGAGTCCGGCACAGCCGCCCTGCTGGACGTACAGGCGAAGCCCGGATTCTTCGACGTCCATTCCCTCGCTTTCGAGGAGGTCCAGTGCCTCGCCCGCTGCCTGCTCGGTGACGGCTACGTCCTCGCCTCCGAGGTTCGGATCGCCGTCGTCCGCTGTGCTGCTCATACACAAGTATCCACGCCCGAACGTGTTAACAGTGACGCCGGTGGAACGGCTCGGAGGGATACGTCCTGAGTTGACCTGCGAGAAAGTCCCAGGAACCGCTTTACTCCTCGAACCGTTTGCGGACGCTCTCGGCGTGGGCTTCCAGCCCTTCGGCTTCGGCGAGAGTCGTGATCGTGTCCGAAATATCGCTCAGCGAGTCCTCCGAGAGGCGCTGGACAGTCGTCGACCGGACGAACGTGTCTACGGCGAGACCGCCGGTGACCCGCGCGTTGCCGCCGGTCGGCAAGACGTGGTTCGTCCCGGTCGCGTAGTCGCCGGCTGCAACGGGGCTGTACGGGCCGAGGAACACGGACCCGGCGGAGGGAATCCGTTCGAGGAGCGATTCGTCGTCAGCGGCCTGAATCGAGAGGTGTTCGGCGGCGTACTCCTCGGCGAAGAGGACGGCTTCGCTCATCGAACGAGCGAGGAGGACGCCAGATGCGTCGTTGTCCAGTGCGGCGCGGATGACTGCCTCGCGCTCCCGGCCGTCAGCCTGCTCGTCAACGGCATCGACGACCTGCTCGGCGAGGTCCGCGTCGTCGGTGACGGCGACGACAGAGGCGTTCTCGTCGTGTTCGGCCTGTGCAACGAGGTCTGCCGCGACCAGTTTCGGGTCCGCGTCGCCGTCGGCGACGACCATAACTTCGGAGGGGCCGGCCAAGAAGTCGATTGCCACGTCGCCACGGACCTCGGCCTTCGCCGCTGTGACCCAGCGGTTGCCGGGGCCGACGACGATGTCCGTCGCGCTGACCGTCTCGGTCCCGTAGGCCAGCGCCGCGATGGCCTGTGCGCCGCCGACCTGGTAGACGGCGTCAGCGCCAGCGACGTGGATGGCGGCCAGCGTGACGGGGTTGACCTCCTCGGCTGGCGGGGTGGCGACG